>DRLG01000327.1 GCA_011053135.1 Chromatiales bacterium | reverse complement strand
TGGAGCCTTAGGTCTTGCATTTAACAAAATTGAACTCCCAATTATCTCACTCCCATACTGATATGGGCCTGCATTACTGCCGTCGGGCATCATACCTATAGCCGGTGAAAGAGCTAAATATTTATAATCCCTGTCTACATTTGGCTCAATAAACAGAGCGGAAAAAGAGCTATTGATGCTATTCGCATCAGGATTATCTATTCCAAGCGTAGTTGAATCAGCCTTTTTTGCTACCTGCCAAGCCGAGAGGCCTGCATAATTCTTACTAGCCGAGCTATATTTATCAACAGTAAAGAGGGGAGTCATGTCGTATATATTGTAGTCAGACTCTAGCAACTCTCCTGGCTTAGAGTATTTAATCAGGGCAAGATCCGTTCCTGTACTCCTTGCAAATATATTCCCCCTGATATAGGCCTTCTCGCTGCCATCAATATATATGTGAAAAGATCTATTACCTTCAGCGTCAAATAAATTATTTTCAATGCGTATTGGCGCACTGATAGCAAATGCATTGGAGGCGCTCACCCTTACTGCGTAACCTGAATCACCATAACCATAAATAATGTTATGGTGCACATAATTTTCACCAGCCTCCACCGTTCCATCTCCTCTAGTCCCTACGTAGACACCTGTTGTCGTCGCCTGTATTTTATTAAAACGTATTTCAGACTCAAACACCGGGGTTCGCGCTAGATCCTTAACAAAGTGGTCTTTCCAGAATATGCCATGCGTGACATCTTTTATATCGTTGTTTTCAATAAGGGCATTGATGACGCCATAAGCCTGTATTCCTTGTCCACCTCTAGTGCTATTTAGTGTATATACTTTTTCTAGCTTATTATTTCTAACAATCCAGTCCTTTGATCCCCACATACCAATTGCGGACATGTTTTTCCCATATGGACCTGCAGTATTATAGATATAGCAATTTTCAATAACGACACCTACGCTTAGCCTTTCTTCGTTGGCGACAACATTACTCTGTTGTCCCCATGAGGCAATACCTACAAGGTAATTATTAATCAGCGTTAACCCTCTAATATGGATGTAGTCGGAATACTTTGTCTGAATTCCAACTCGGGCCATTTGGCTATCTATAATAACTTTCCCCTCATCGCCTGATGCCGCCTGTATGGTGATTGGGTTGCCCGGAGCTCCGCTATAATCAAGCCCTAAACTTGCATAATCGCCATCTAGCCATTCAGCCTTTGTTGTAAATGGGCTGGTAGCGCTATCTTCTATGTAGGTTCCTGCCCCTATATTTACAATGTCCCCCGGTAACTTCGCCATGCTGATACCTTTTTGTATCGTAAGGCAGGAATCGGTTGTGCTATTAGTACAGCCATTAGCATCACTGCCCTGCTTTGTGACCCAGTACTCAGTGCCGACCGAAGTCCCAATAGCACAGAAAAACAGAAAACCTGCAGAGCAGATGGATCGAAAATAGTATTTTAAATTGCTCATCTTGAGAAGCACCTTCATGACATAAAGCCAATCGTTACCATCGACCATCATAGATTTAATTATAGCCAGATCTAGGCGGGCTTTCCTTGTTTGTGATCGATTGCACACAAAGCGCTAAAAATAAGCGAAGAAAATAGGGGGCAAGTTTTGACTAAACATATTAGGTGGCACATTCTGTCATTATGATAAGGGCGCTAAGAATAGAATGCGAGAGAGGCTATTACTACACTATGAAACGTGATAGAGGCTGGCGGTGGAGATCCCCTGATGAAGAGTCATTGTGAAGAACACAGGGGATGTCTGAGTGGGTGCGCAATGACAAATTCCAGGCTCTGTTCAGTGCTTCCTTAGAATTAAAGGTTTGCCTATTCGACCGGCAACGCTGGATCGTTGCCCCAGTCTGACCACGAACCAGGATAGCCCTTGAGCTTTTGATAACCCAGTGATTTCAGCGCTATATAAGTGTGCGCCGAGCGGTGGTGGCTGTGGCAGTAGACGATCACCTCTTTGTCGGGCATGACATCAATCGGGATATAGAGCAATTGCAGGTCGTTGGGGGCTTTGAGACGCAGGTTGTACTGCTGGTCGATGGCGTTTACCCATTCGAGATTGACCGCGCCTGGGATGTGGCCACCCCGGGCGGCGCGTTTGTCTGTGCCGGCGTATTCAGCGGGTGAGCGTACGTCGAGTAGTATGACGTTGGGGTCATCCAGTTTGGAGAGGATCTCCTCTTTGTTTGTGATGCCGTTATCTGTGAAGGCTACTTTATATTCTGTTGGAATAACCGTTTCAACGCCTTTGCTGACAGCGTGGTTTTCATTCACCCACGCCTGAAGCCCGCCGTTTAGCAGTGAGAAATGTTTGTGGCCTGCGACATCGAGTGTCCACAGCAGGCGACACGCTTTGGCGCCCCCTTCATCATCATAGGCGACAACGTGGCTCTCTGGCGTGACCCCTGCGGTCGAGAGCACTTCACTGAACGTCTCGGCTGTGGGTAGCAGCCCCATGATTGGTGGTTTGCTGCTGACGAGCTGTGAATACTCGATGTGGACCGCGCCGGGGATGTGGTTGCGCTCATAGATTGGTGCGCGAGATAGATCGATGATAACCAGGTTTTCTTCGTCGATGCTGGCTTCCAGTTCTTCTGCTTCCGTGATCAGCGGTAGTAACGGTTCGCTCATTGTCTCTCTTTTTTCCCTGTATGGCCTTGTATGAAATGGTGCCCGGCTATTTTTGCGTCATTGAGAGGGTGTTGTCTAGTGCTGTGTTTCGAAAAGCGGGGATTTACTATGCGCTAAATTTTGAGTGAGAGAGGATTAGTGGCATTCAGACAGATATAGCGCTGCTGCAGGCGGTGTGGTAGCCGGTGTCGTTACGCAGGCTGGGGCTTCAGTTGTGGCTGCTGCTATGTGGAAATGGGAGCACTTTTGCATCATAGCAGTAGATGTGGGTGGCTGGGGATGGGTGGGTTTGTGATGCTCTGCCTGATCCGCTTTGTTGCTGCGATTGCTGTGTTGATGCGTGGTGGTGAGACATCATGATCGAGAGGTACTCCATCGCGTCGCGGATGTCCCGCATAATCATATCTTCTTTGTCGTTGAAATTCTTTACGGCTATCAGATGTGTTTTATAGCGGGTCATAACCTCTCCTTCGTTCCTTCCATATGTCGGTTGCGAGGGGGGAAACTTAAGGGGAAGATCTGCTCAATCGTATTATTTTTTAAGCTCTGCCGTCAGATGAGGCTGGATACCTTGAAGGATAGCCTTGAAAATCTTCGGATTACCCGCCACAAGATTTCCTGTCTCCAGGAAATCATGGCCGCCACTAAAATCACCAACCAGCCCGCCCGCTTCCTGTATCAACAGTACACCTGCTGCCATGTCCCACGGCTTTAGTGCAATTTCCCAGAAACCATCGAGCCGACCACTGGCGACGTGGGCCAGGTCGAGCGCCGCAGAGCCAGCGCGGCGAATACCGGCTGTCTGCAGGTGCATCACTTTGAAAGTTTCCAGATAGGCGTCGAGATATTGTGGGTGGCGAAATGGAAATCCGGTGCCGAGGAGTGACCCTTTAAGCCCCTTGGCATTGCTGACGCGGATGCGTTTGTCATTCATAAACGCACCACCGCCCCGTGTTGCAGTGAAGAGTTCCTGATGCAGAGGATTGTAGACCACCGCCTGTTCGATACGGTTGTTACACTGGAGTGCGATCGAGACTGAAAACTGCGGAAAACCGTGTAGATAGTTGGTGGTGCCGTCAAGCGGATCAATGATCCAGCGGTACTCATCCCCCTGGTGCATGGAACCCTCTTCGGCGTAGATACCGTGGTCCGGGAACGCCTTGCGAATTGTCGCAACGATTTCCGCT
>DRLG01000326.1 GCA_011053135.1 Chromatiales bacterium | reverse complement strand
CATTCTTTGGTGAAACTGATCTGAACAATGTGGTGAATGAGCTGGAATCTTGTCGTCGTGAGTATCCTGACCACAACATCCGTTTGACTGGCTACGATAACTACACCCAGTCTCAGGGCGTAAACTTCGTCGTGTTCAAAGCGCAGGGCTCTTCTTCTCGCGCTTGGTAAATGGGTGATTTCGGTGTGGGATCACTCCCGCACCGAATCTGATGCTAGTTTTTAAGAACGGATGGGAAAAAATATGGCAAGTCAACAGCAATCCGGTCGCGCTGCCTCTATGGCACGTCGACAAATGCAAGTGAACGGAAAGTCTCGTTCAGCTGCTGCTTCTGCGCCTACCCGTCAGCCTAAGCGTAAAGCGGCTCCGGCTGCGAACCTGGCGCCAGCACCACAAGCGGCTGCTCCAGTTGCGTCGAGCTCTGTTGCGCCAGCGAGTCTGCCCAGGCCAAAGCCAGCTAAAAAGAGTGCGTCGCGTCTGCGTCGTGAATCTCTGGCCGCGCGAGGTAAGCAGGCCGATAGAAGTAGTGATCGCCGTCGTGATAATGAGATGGCGAGGAAGCGTCGCTCTGCAGCGGAAGCTAAAGCGGGCAAAGGTGACTGCGATTGTGGTGGGCCATGCTGTCAGGAGGCAGAGGCGAAAGCTGCTGCGACAGCTGCTCCAGTATCAACTCTGGGCGCGCCTGCCACCAGGCATGTTAAGGCTGTCAAGAGAGGGCGTGTTGTCAGTGCTAGCGACACGGGGCGTATGATGTCACGTGCGCGACGTGCAGCGATGTCTGGTCGTGGTAAAGCGGGGCTGGAAGCGCATAGCAAAGGTAACTCTTCTGCCTCGTTGGCACGACAGGCGAATCCTGAAATATCAGGGCGTGATCTTGCTCGTGTCGTTCGCGAATCACGCAGCAAGAGCGGCGGTCGAGGCACTGCTGTGGCAACCGTTCGTCCTCGTCGCCCTCGCAGTGCTGCTGAAGCGAAAGCGATCAGTGGCACCAAAGTTGGGCATACTGAAAAGCTGACGGGTGATGAAGCAGGTCTTTGTCACACTGGCGTTACCGGCACTAATTATATGTCTGCTGAAGTCTTTGATAGTTTCTGTCAGGGTGAGCCACCTAAGGCACCATTGAAAGTTGAAGCGACAAGCACCTTAAGTGGTAGTCATGTTACAAGTGCTGGCAAGGTCGGTGGCTCAACGGTGATGACCGGTGCTGACGCGGGCATCTGTCGTGGTGTGACTGGTAGCGAGTATCTTGGGCGTGAAGATTTTGCGCAATGTGATGCAACCCCTGCTGCACCCGCGGCCAAGGTGAGCAGATCTCGGACACAACGTGGTCTTACGGTTTCAGGACCTAAAGCCAGTCGTTCCGAGAGTGTTACAGGAAATCATCAGGGTACCTGCCAGACAGTAACGGGTACCTCTTATGAGGGACAGGAAGCGTTTGAATCTTTTTGTGCGCCAGAAGATCAACGTAAAAACCGTGCGCGTACTGTGATGCCACAGCGTGCACCGGGGGCAGGCAAAGACATTAGTGGCCTGCAACCAGGCATAAGCGGTAACAATTTAACAGGGGTCGCTACTGGCGCCTGTCAGGCTGTTAGCGGTACGCCTTATGTTGCTGCATCTGAAGTGAGCGCTGTGTGTGCTGCAGCACCTGCAACTGAAGGTGAGGCTGACTTTCCCCAGGTAATTACAGATGGTGCGTTTAGTGTTGTGCCGACGGTTGCTCCTGCTGATTCATCAATCAGTAAAGGGCCGGTAACCGGTTCTTCATTTGACGGTGAAAGTGCAATCACGGGTGCTTTTTCTATGGGCAAAGGCAAAATAACAGGTACAGAACAGGCGCGTTTCGGTGGTCGTTCTAACAATGTTGTGAAGGCAGAAGCAAAAGTAGAAAAAGCTGAGGCAACTTCACGCGTAACCGGTGAAGGTATTGAAACTGGTTTAAACATCACGGGTGATGACTGGGATCGCGGAGAGCATGTGACAGGTACTGAAGGTCGTTCAGCTGCGCGTCGCAATCCAAGCCGACGTGGTCCGATGAGTGCGATGCCGGATGTCGCTGCTAAGCGCGAGCCACAAGTGGTGCGCGAATCAGCTAACGTAACGGGTGGTAGTGGCGGTTCTCAAGGTTCATCAGCCATCACACTTTCTGGAGGCGCGCGCGGCTAATCCTGTGTCGATGTAAGAAGTCATTGGTTCCAGGGTGTAGCTAGCTGCACCCTAGAATCCAAAATGTTTTAACTGAACTGGAACTTTATAGATTTAAGCATATGTTGGTAGGTAGGCAAAAAAGGGCGGGACATCTGGGGCTGGCGCGATCAAACCGTGTTCGCACTGCTGCAGACGTTGCCCATCGTCAACGGTTGGGAGCGGGGAATGTTGCGCGTATGCATACAGGGTTCCATCCGTTTACGAACGCTGTTGAGAATGACTGCCTGTTTGCTTATGAAAGTCGCTGTAAAGCTGCCTTCGATAAAATAGAACCAGTATTGCGTGAAATTGCTCAGTTTCAACACGACAGTAATTTCATCATCAAGGCGCAGGAGCTGGCTCGACTGCTACTAAACCTGGAGTTGCCCGAGCATTTGCTGGAGAACACCTGGATAGCACCACTAGAGATGGGGAAGTTATACGCCTGGTGTGTGTTTGAGACCTTTCGACTCTTTGCTGATGAGTTTTATAGTGACAAACCATTGGCTCAGGAAAGCGATGCCGATTTCCAGCATTTTATTGAAAGCTGTGGCTTTCACACAGTCGATTTTTCACCCTGTGCCGATGGCCGTCTGGCGCACACGATTAGTTACGTGTTGCGATTGCCATATAAAGGGGTGCGACGTAAGTCTTACGCTGGTGCAATGTTTGATGTGGAAGATAGCCTGCAGAAATGGGTAGAGGTGGAGCATAGACGCCTGAGTGAATCGCTGCCTAATAGTGCTTCCGAGCCTACCCGTTATCTTAAAGCGGCGGTTTACCACTATAGTAGTAGTTTACCTGGTCAGGAAGGGTGTGCAGCCCACGGTAGTGATGCGGCCAAAGCGGCCGAAGGGGCGATGTCTCGACTGTTAGCTTTCCAGCAAGGGGTACAGAATAGTTTTTGTTGCGGCGCATCAATAGATTTGATGCTGATCGGTATAGATACCGATAACGATGCAATACGTATTCATTGTCCGGATGCG
Source organism: Chromatiales bacterium (assembly GCA_011053135.1). GTDB lineage: Bacteria > Pseudomonadota > Gammaproteobacteria > SZUA-140 > SZUA-140 > SZUA-76. Next base: position 2,893 of record DRLG01000326.1, on the reverse strand, counting down.
AGTGGAAATCCGGATGGCGAAAACTATATCGATGCGCAGGCCGTTTATGATGCTACACGTCATGCTAACCCTGCTGACAGCGAACGCATTATTAGTGAATTAATTGAACAGAAGAGCTCGGCGGCTAGTCGTGAAGATAACAGAGGGCTGGTGAAGTTCATGGCGCGCTTACTGTTCAATAATATTTCGCAGATCGATTATGTACGAAATAACTTTAACGGTTGTTATAGCGATATCGGCCACCAGGAAAGATTTATCGGTATGGGGGTTGGTTTTGAAGAGGTTCAACTACGCAATTTAACCTATTTTGCTTATCTAAAAACCGTTGAGCAAAATGCAACTGATGTTGATGTCGGCATTAAGATTTTTACGGGTTTGAATATAAAACGTGGCCTGCCCGCGCCGGTCGTGATTCGTTATGACTACCACGGCAATGTACCGGGCGCTCGTGAACGCGCTGTTGCAAAGGTACACTGTTTGCAGCAAGCGATGGCGGCGCGTTTCCCTGAGCAAACTCAACAGGGGTTAATTCATACCATGCTAGTTGTGCGTGACTGCTCGGCTGATAACAGTATTGAGGTCGTCGGTGGTTCGACGCAGCCTGGCGTGACAGGGGGTGGCCACTAATGAAGATTTGTCAGGTTGTTAAGCCATTAGTATCAACGAATCGTATCGAGACGATGAAGCATAAACATCTGCAGGTGGTACTGGATGGTAGCTCAAAGCTTGTTGCGGTTGACTCTGTGGGTGCCTCACCGGGCGACTGGGTACTTTGTGTCGGGAGTTCTGCTGCGCGTGAGGCGGCAGGATCCAAAGAGTATCCTTCAGATCTCACCATCGTCGGTATTATCGACGACTGGGATCCGGAAAGTTAAGTGAATATATTTCAGGTGGATGGCACAGTGGTTTGTACCGATCGCCATCCTGGAATGGAGCGGCTACCTTTACGAATCCTGCGCGATCAGAAAGGTAAGATACAGGTCGCAGTTGATACGATAGGCGCATGTGACGGAAACTGGGTTTATGCGGTAAGTGGTTCTGCAGCACGGCAGGCGCTGGGGCAGGAAAGGGTTCATATAATCACTGATTTAACAATATGCGGGATTATAGATTTTTGGGACGAAGCTGAATAATCAGCTTCTGCATGAAATAGAGCAACAACTCTCAAAGAGTACGAATTTTAAGACAAACTAAGTGGAGATATTAAAATGGCAAATGAATACGGTATTGCATTAGGTATGATTGAAACACGCGGCTTGGTTCCAGCTATTGAAGCTGCGGATGCAATGACTAAAGCGGCAGAAGTCCGTTTGGTTGGCCGTGAATTTGTTGGTGGCGGTTACGTAACCATCCTGGTCCGTGGCGAAACTGGCGCAGTTAATGCTGCCGTTCGCGCTGGTGCTGATGCATGTGAGCGTGTTGGCGATGGCCTTGTTGCAGCACACATCATTGCGCGTCCACACAAAGAAGTTGAACCTGTATTGACAATGAGCAGCGATTCAAACCGCAGTTAATAATTTTAAACTTAATCCATAGAGGAGAATTATCATGGCAAATGACACATACGGTATCGCATTAGGAATGATTGAAACTCGAGGTCTGGTTCCTGCAATCGAAGCAGCAGACGCAATGACCAAAGCAGCAGAAGTACGCCTGATTGGTCGTGAATTTGTTGGCGGCGGTTATGTAACTATTCTGGTTCGCGGCGAAACAGGTGCAGTGAATGCAGCTGTTCGTGCTGGCGCAGATGCATGTGAGCGCGTTGGTGATGGCCTTGTTGCAGCGCACATCATTGCTCGTCCACATAAAGAAGTTGAGCCAGTCCTAGGTAGCGCATAATTCGAGAAGCGTTTCAGGTGCGGCGACCATCTATGATCGCCGCATACTGTTCACGTTTGATGAGTGAGTTGTTGGCGTAGTTTATGGCGCAGGATCCAGTTGTTTTGGGGTATTTAGGAAGGGCTTTAAGCTTTGAGCTTACTGCTGTTCAACAGTACCTCTCCCTGGCTCGTCTGCTAGCGCTACGTGGGATGCCGCAAGCAGGAGAGAAGTTCCGGCTTGAGGCGCAGGAAGAGATGGAACATGCCGAGCGAATTATCGGTCGTATGTTGGCGGTGGGTGTTTCTCCTTCTGCCACTTGTCTGAGACCCGCTTGTGTGGATGGGACGTTGCGCGAGCTAGTTCAGCACGCAGTTAAGCTGGAGAGAGAGATCATCAATTTTTATGCTCAGGCTGTGCAATATTGTCAGCACAAGCAGGACTATGAGAACCGAATCTTTTTTGAAGCGTTGCTGGCAGAAGAACAGCAGCACGCCTCTGGTATCAGTGAGTGGTGGCAAAAAACCGTGGGCGATTAGTTTTTGGCATCAATATATCTGGAGAGCCCGAGTGAGTGATAACTGGAAAATACGCAAACGCCCAGCACGTCTGGAACGTCGCTTTGAGTTTGACAGTTATGACGATACGCGTGACTTTCTCGACCTTGCTGCAGAGCTGGCAGAACGGGAAGGTTATTATCCAGATATGAGCTTTGGGCGTACCCATGTCTCAATGACACTACAGTCTGAAGAGGAAGAAGACGAGGTCAATGCAAAACTAATGCGTTACGCTGAAATGCTGGATGAACTGGCACCTCAGCAACCTGAGAGTTGATCTTAGATTTAGGCAGTGTCAGCGTTTAACTGGAGTAATAGATGGTGGATTCAAAAAAGCAGAATGTCGCTGAAAATGAGAAGTCAGTAGCTGCTACTGAAACAACTAGCAAGGCAACCGCTGCTGCGAAAACGACTAAAAAGAGAGCTGTTCGTGCTAAAAAGGGACAGAAAAAAGCAGCAGTACCAAGTTTTGCATCATGCCGGGTATGGCCTGATTAATTTGCACAAACCATGTTAGT
>DRLG01000325.1 GCA_011053135.1 Chromatiales bacterium | reverse complement strand
TGGAGCGAGAATAACGTAATTGGACAGATCATCTCCAACATTGGCAGCGCCAATGTACGAGTCGTTCCAGACCCTGTTTTTGACTGCACCGACATCATTGGCAAGATTTATGATGACGCCAACCTCAACGGCTATCCCGATGAAGACGAAGAACCACTACCGGCGGTGCGTGTGGTTACCGCGCGTGGCTGGCTGGTAACGAGCGATGAATTTGGTCGCTACCACATCACCTGTGCTGCGGTGCCAAACGCATTACGTGGCAGCAACTTTATTCTCAAGGTAGATGAACGCAGCCTTCCCTCAGGCTACCGTATTACGACTGAAAACCCACGGGTGATACGGTTGACACGAGGAAAAGTGGCGCAAGCCAATTTTGGCGCGGCAATACACCGAGTAGTACGCCTGGATGTCGCTAATGACGCCTTCGTTGTAGGCGAAGCAGAGCTGGCTGAAGGTTTTATTGAACATGTTGATGAACTGCTGCCACTACTGAAACAGAAAGTTTCTGTACTGCGAATCAACTACCTCGCAGATTTTGAAACAGAAACACTGGCTGAACAGCGCCTAGCGCTGGTCAAACGCCTGGTAAGCGAACGCTGGGAAGCGCTGGACTGCTGCTATAACCTGATTATTGAAGAAGAACTTTACTGGCGCACAGGAAAACCGCGCACTCCACCCTCCCCTGACTCCATTCAGCAGGGGTCAACGGAGGCGCGGCCATGAAAAAGCTAATACTGACCACAACCCTTGTGCTAACGCTGCAAACATCGTTTGCAACTGATAAGCAGTGTGCTGAAAACAGCTGCCCGATAATGCCCGAAACAGTTGGTGGCGTGAGCCATAATAGTGAGGTACAGCTCCGTAATTTTTCCTTGCCAGAGATGAGCCGCTCAGTAGCACCCAACAGTGAGATGCTGCTTCCGGATGAAGTGTTCACTTTCTGGGGGCTGGAGCGTGTTATCTCCAGTGCAGAAAAAGGCAGGACGATTATGATCGAACGTGAAATCAGTGAAACACAGAGTGTTGCCCACGAACAGTCCATCGACCCGATCAAGTTTCGTTCAGGCAAACATATGATTGATGACGAGCTGGTTGAGAAACTGCGCGTCATCATTACCCGCCTGGGAGGGCTTGATAATCTACGCCTGCACTTTATTGGGCATACCGATAATCAACCTCTGTCGGCACGAGCCAGAGCGATCTACGGCGATAACTACGGTCTCGGGGAATTCAGGGCCAAACGCGCTGCCGAATTTTTTCGTGAAAAACTGGGATTAAATGAGCAGTCAGTCAGTTACGAAGGAAGGGGACCAGATGAACCATTAGCAGCAAATGATACTGCCGAAGGGATGGCTCAAAACCGCCGGGTTGAGATTCAGGTCTGGTACGACAAGCACACTACTCGCATCGTAGAAGAGCAGAAATTCATACCTGCGCCGGCACTGGTGAGAACCGCCATCTGTCGCCAACAGGCGATGTGTCAACGTGTTGAACAAATCGAAAAAGAAAAACGCGTTGTGGTGGAAAATGCGGTACAGCCGATCTATTTCGACGTAGCTAAATCTGAAATCCCTGAAAAATATATCACCCAGTTGCGAGAGGTTCTGGACGGTTTAAAAGACAAAAAAATGGTACAGCTCAAGTTTATCGGCCACACCGACAGCAATTTGCTAGGTGTGCGCGGCCGCAAAATTTTTACCGATAATTATGGGCTTTCACGACATCGAGCGAAGACCGCCATGCGCTACTTCCAGCGCGCACTTGACCTGCCTGATGCCGCAGTCGTTTTTACAGGGCGCGGTCCGGATGAGCCGGTGGCCGACAACAGCACAGTAAAAGGACGAGCGCTGAATCGACGTGTTGAGATCGAAGTCTCTTATCTGGTGCCTGATGGTGAAGAGGTTATTACTGGCGAAATCATGGCCTGTCCGGCTGGTGAACTACCCCCAACAATACAACCGTTGGCGGGGCAGGCGGATGAGCCCGTAAACCCTTATCGTATGACTCCCTGGCGCGTAAGCCTGGATGGCACACCGCTCCAGGCTGAACATTCGCGCCACGGAGCTGACGTACAGCGCTGCATTGATGTGGCGCTGGAGAAGACGCAGATACAGCTTCAATATGACAATCTCCAGAGTGAACCAAAACTCAATGTCAGCGTCTGGCCCCGGCTGGCGATACCGCAGAAGGAGATCACCTTTCGCGGCTGGAACAACTATCCCCACTGGATTAAACGTTCAGAAGTGATCATCTATACCTATGGTGTTAATGAGCAGCGCGAGCGTATCGCAGTCATCGATCTGAATGATCAGGCAGAGGCCGTCTGGCAAGTGCCAGAAAAAGGGCAAATGGAACTCTGGTATGTGTTGCGGGTGTACGATGCGCAAGGACGTTTTGATGAGACCGAACCGAAATTCCTTCCTAAAGCCGACCACTATCCTGATGGCGCGCCTGATCCAGCGTTGCGCGAAACGGCACTACGGGCAGGCTATGGTCTACAGAAGAGGAAAATACAGAACATTCCAGTGAATGGCGGCACAATCACCGTTAATGGCCTTAATGTACCGCAAGGGCACTCGGTGTGGGTGATGGATCAGCAGATTCCGCTGGATGAAAAGAGTGCGTTTGCCGCGCAGCAGATTGTTCCAGCAGGACTACACACCGCCGAAGTGGCAGTGCTGGATGACGCAGGTAACGGCAAACTTTTCTGGCGTGACCTGGCATTGAAGAAGAATGACTGGTTCTATGTCGGGATTGCAGATCTGACGCTGGGCATCAATAATAACAGCGGTTCTCCTGCACTCGTGAGCGGCGACGATGCACTCTATGATAAGCGTAACACCTATGGGCGTGTCGCCTATTACGCCAGAGGCAAGGTGAAGAATAAATACACCATCACCAGCAGTGTCGATAGCCGCGAAGAGCCGTTGAACGAGCTGTTCAGTAACTTTGCCAGAAAAGACCCACAGTCACTTCTGCGACGACTTGATAGCGAAGATTACTACCCTACCTTTGGTGATGATTCGACACTGGTAGAAGATGCACCGACGCAGGGAAAATTCTACGCCAAAATTGCCGATGAGAAATCCCATGCGCTATGGGGTAACTTCAAACTGGATCTGGGCAACAATGAGTTGACCACAATTAACCGGGGTCTCTATGGTGCCCACGGGCGTTTTCAGAGCGAGGCATTCACCACGTTTGGCGAACGCCGAACACGCGTCGACCTGTTTGCAGCCGACCCGGGCAGTGTCGCTGCACGCGAAGAATATCGAGGAACAGGTGGTTCGCTCTATTACCTGCAACACCGTGACATCACGCGTGGTTCGGAACAGGTTCAGGTGCAGGTACGTGACCGAGACTCTGACATCATACTCTCCTCAACCAATCTCATCGCCGGTCAGGATTACGATATAGATGAGTTACAGGGCATTGTGTTGCTGACCACCCCCCTCCCCTCTACAGCTGACGACAACGCGCTGGTGCAGGCGAGTAGCCTCTCTGGCAACCCGGTCTATCTGGTGATTAATTATGAATATGTACCCGGATTCACAGACCCCGATCTACTGGCTAGTGGTGGACGTATCGAACACTGGCTAACAGACTCTATTCAGCTCGGGATGACAGCCAGTAGCCAGCAGCAGAGTGGTGGTGACCAGAAACTGGGCGGGGTTGATCTCACCCTGCGTAAAAGTGAGCGCAGCTGGATCAAACTGATGACGGCAAAGACAGAGGGGCCAGGTGTGGTTGAACAGCAGTCAATTGATGGTGGATTTGGTTTCACCGGACAGCCTACTGCAGCCATTGATGAAAAAGCGGATGCGCAGCGAATAGAGGCTGCATTTGATCTCCAGGATGCGGGTTTCGACACTGCACTACAGGGCAGCCTCTATCTACAGCAGCGCGATGCAGGCTACAGCGCGCCAGGCCAGCAGGCGAGGCGAGACACTACAGAGCAAGGGATTAAACTACACACACCACTAGGTGATGCGACCACATTAGCGTTGCGCTACGATGCCAGAAACGAGAGCGCAGGACGTGACAAGGAGGCGTTAGAAGCCGAGCTGTCTCACCAGCTCACAGAGCGCTGGGAAGTGGGGGTCGGTGTGCGTGCTGATGAGAAGCGAGATGATACAGGGGTAACGAGCGAGGATCTCGGCGCACGTACTGATCTTGCCGTGCGTGTCGCATATCAAAGCTTCGATAACTGGGATCTGTACGGCTTTGTACAGGGAACAATGAACAGGGATCAAAACCGTAGAGGAAACAACCGAGCAGGTATTGGCAGCGGCTGGCAGTTCAGCGACCGTCTCAGATTAAATGCTGACATCTCAGATGGCAACCTCGGCACCGGAGCAACCGCCGGAGCTGATTTTCAACTGAGCGATCAGACCTCACTCTATTTAAACTATGGTCTCGACAGCGATAATCCTGGTACTGAGTATAGTGGTAGTAAAAGTACTGTAGTTGTGGGTGGCCGGAGCCGCTTCAGCGACCACGCGTCTGTCTACGCTGAAGAGAAATACACCAGTGGTAATCAGCCGCGCGGCCTCACTCAGAGTTACGGTGTTGACCTCGCCCCGGATGACAAGTGGAGTTACGGCCTCTCGCTGGAACAGGGCAAACTGGAAACGGCGAACTCGGGGGAGGTAAAACGTAAAGCGGTCGGCCTGCGGCTAGGTTACTCGCATGAAAAGAGTCGTTACGCGGGTGCTATCGAGTACCGGAACGACGATTCAGCACTGGAAGAGCGCAATAGCTGGCTATTACGTAATAGCTATAAATACCAGACCAGCATCGACTGGCGGCTGCTAGCGCGGCTCGATATTGCCGCCAGTCAATCGAGCAAAGGGGAAAACTTTAAGGGGGACTTTGTTGAAGCGGTAGTCGGCTATGGTTACCGCCCTGTAAACAATAACCGCTGGAATAACCTGTTTAAATACACCTACTTTTATGATCTCACCTCGCCAGATCAGCTTTCACCCGCGGGGAGCTCGATCAACTACCAGCAACGTAGCCATATTCTCGCACTGGATGCCAACTACGACCTGACCAAACGCTGGACCCTGGGAGGCAAATACGCCTTCCGGCGCGCCGAACTGCGAGACCGCACAGGTTCAACAGCATGGTTCCGCAGTGATGCGCAGCTGATTATCGCCAGGATCGACTGGCACCTGGTTAAACGCTGGGATCTGTTGCTGGAGGGTCGTATGCTCGATCTGGTTCAAGCCAGGGATAGTCGCAGCGGCGCACTGGCCGCACTCTATCGGCATTTCGGCCAACATGCCAAAGTCGGTGCTGGCTTTAACTTTAGTGATTTTTCTGATGACCTGACCGACCTGGATTACAATAGCCGCGGATTTTTTATTAATATCATCGGAAAATTTTAGCAGTGATGCTCCTGAAAGCGCATGATTTAGGATATTTTCATGAGAAATAGTTTTTTGCTCCAGCAAGAGTAGACCGCACACAGACATTGAAATAGTGGCTTCAGAGAAGCCTGTTTCTGCGGTTCAACTCTGATAAAATCTGGCGCACTCACATTACGTCAACTTCAGGATTATCATGCGCGCTTCAAAGTTCCTCTCCGCCACCCTCAAAGAGACCCCTGCCGATGCAGAGGTGATTAGCCACCAATTGATGCTGCGTGCGGGGATGATCCGCAAGCTCGCCAGCGGCCTCTATAGCTGGCTGCCACTCGGCCTGCGCGTCCTGCGAAAGGTTGAAAATGTGGTGCGTGAGGAGATGAACCGCGCCGATGCACAGGAGCTATTGATGCCGGCGATACAGCCGGCAGAGCTGTGGCAGGAGACGGCGCGCTGGGATCAGATGGGTGCTGAGATGCTGCGCCTGAAAGATCGGCATGGGCGCGACTTCTGCTTTGGCCCGACTCACGAAGAGGTGATCACCGACCTGATCCGAAATGAGATCCGCAGCTATAAACAGCTACCCGCCACCTTCTATCAGATACAGACCAAGTTTCGTGACGAACGTCGCCCACGCTTTGGGGTGATGCGTTCGCGCGAATTTCTGATGAAAGATGCCTATTCATTCCACGCTACAGACGACTCCCTGCAGCAGACCTACGACATCATGTACGCCACCTATTCGCGTATCTTTGAGCGACTGGGGCTCGATTTTCGCGCAGTACTGGCCGACACCGGCGCTATCGGTGGCAGCGCTTCTCATGAGTTCCATGTGTTGGCCGACTCCGGTGAAGATGCCATCGCCTTCTCATCCGATAGCGACTACGCCGCCAACGTTGAGCTGGCCGAAGCGGTCGCACCCAGCAGCGAACGTGCAGCGCCTGCCGAAGAGATGACGACCATCGCAACCCCTGGACAGCAGCGAATTGAAGAGGTTGCCGAGTTTCT
>DRLG01000324.1 GCA_011053135.1 Chromatiales bacterium | reverse complement strand
GTCAGAGGAAAGAAGTCACGCCCAGGCTCGGCTTCCTTACGACCAACGACGGTCACCAGCACAGCAGTGTCATCCATGTTGACCATGACTGCAGCGGTTGACTGTCTTGCAATCTCACCCGTTTCGAGTGTTACAGTGTGGTTCCCGTACTGAAAAGTTTTTTTAATGGGCGTCACATTTAATTCCTTGAAAGTAGAAAATCATTGATGGTTAAGAGAGTTTAGTGTGCTTACTTACGCAGCCCCAGGCTTTTAATCAGATCCTGATAACGTGAGCTATCTTTTCTCTTCAGGTAATCAAGCAGTTTTCTACGTTGGCTTACCATTCTTAGCAGCCCCTGACGTGAGTGATGGTCGTGGATGTGCTCTTTGAAATGGCCAGACAGTTGTTCAATGCGCGCGGACAGAAGTGCAACCTGCACCTCTGGCGAACCAGTATCACCGTCTGCTCGTTGGTACTTGCTAACGACCTGTGATTTAGTTTCAGCGTTTAATCCCATAATTTCCTCTGTGTTTTACAAACGTTACTTACTTTTAAAAATGAGCGGCTATTTTATCGTCTTAAGTACATGAATGACAAGATAAATAACCGCTCTGGATGGATACACTCCAAATTTCAGGCGCTATTCAACAGACGCCTAGGGGCAACACGACCATCATCCATGATATATCCCACCCCCAGAAAGACATTTTCCTCTGCAAAAAGCTTTACAAGCCCCTCTCGCGGCGCTTTTGGCACCACGACGGCCTGTCCTCGTTTCAGGAAAAAGGCCACATCCTGTGACAACCTGACCTCCGGCCAGTTGACGAGCGCATTTTCCATCGGAAGCAGTAATTGATCCAGCGCCTCAAAGCCCCCTTCTTCAGCGATATTCTCAAGCTGCGCCGCTGAGATCATCTTTTTACCGCTAAAAGGGCCGACGCTGAGGCGTCTTAATACTGCCACATGTGCGCCGCACCCTAAGCGCTCGCCGATATCTTCTGCCAGTGTTCGAATGTAGGTACCTTTAGAGCAGTGAACATCAAGTTCGAGAAGGTCTCCTTCTGCTGCCAGTATCTCAATACTATGAATCTTAATGTTGCGAACCTTGCGCTCAACCTCAATCCCTTTACGTGCAAGCTTATAGAGGGGTTGACCATCCTTCTTCAGGGCTGAATACATCGGCGGAATCTGCTCAATATCACCCAGAAATTCAGCTAGAACCAACTCTAGCTCCGGGTTGCTATAGTGACCCACTTCGCGTGTGAGGATTGCTTCACCTTCGGCATCACCTGTCGTGGTTTTAATACCGAGCTTAATCGTGACCTGGTAACGCTTATCGGCATCCAGCAGGAAGCCGGACATTTTAGTCGCTTCACCCAGGCAAATCGGCAAGAGACCGGTGGCAAGAGGGTCGAGGCTGCCGGTATGCCCAGCTTTACGCGCATTGAAAATACGTTTAATTCGCTGGAGGAGAGCGTTAGAACTCATCCCAGCAGGCTTATCAAACAGAAGAATGCCATTGACTTCACGCCCAGACTTACGACGTGCCATCTTGATCCTTCTTACGATTTTTTTCATCTGCGGCGACAGCTGAATCGATCAGTGCTGACAATGCGGTGCCCTGCTCAACCGATGCGTCGTAATGAAAACGTAGCGTTGGTACGACACGGAGTTTCATCCGTTTTCCAATAGAGCGGCGTAAAAAAGCGGCGGCGCGGTTGAGTACTTTGATGCATTCGTCCACTTCATGATCGTCACCCAGCAAGGTTACATGCACCTTCGCATGCGACATATCAGGTGAGATGTCGACAGCGGTTACGGTCACCATCCCCACCCTGGGATCCTTGATTTCCTGCTGAATCAACTGCGCAATTTCACGCCGTATCTGCTCACCCACTCTCAGGGTGCGACTGAACTCTTTAGCCATAATTAGAAACCGCTACAGATGATACCCAGCTAATAGTCCGTATCAAAGCGTACGCTCTACTGATACAGTTTCATACACCTCAATCTGATCACCCGGTTTAACATCGTTATAATTCTTAACGCCGATACCACATTCAGTACCTGCGCGCACTTCATTCACATCATCTTTAAAGCGACGTAACGATTCAAGCTCACCTTCATAAATCACGACATTGTCTCGTAGCACACGAATAGGGTTACTACGCTTAACCGCGCCCTCTATCACCAGGCAACCGGCAATCGCACCCAGTTTAGGTGAAGTAAAGACATCACGTACTTCGGCCATGCCGACAATCTGCTCTTTGATTTCAGGTGCCAGCATGCCAGACAGAGAGTTCTTCACATCATCGATCACATCATAGATCACACTATAATAGCGAGGCGAAAGGCCGGACTCTTCACCCAGGCGGCGCGCGGCAGCATCTGCACGCACATTAAAACCAATCAGAATAGCATCGGAGGCGATCGCCAGGTTAACATCAGATTCATTAATACCACCCACGCCAGAGGCTACAATCTTCACCGCCACTTCCTCATTGGAGAGCTTGGTTAAAGCATCGCGCAGCGCTTCAACAGACCCCTGTACATCGGCTTTGATCAGAAGATTAAGGATATCAACCTTATTGCTACCCATCTGTGAAAACATATCCTCCATCTTGGAGGCCTTCTGACGCGCCATCTGCACTTCACGCGCTTTGGCCTGTCTGAACAGTGCAACTTCACGGGCCTTGCGTTCATCAGGAACAACCAGCACTTCGTCACCCGCACTCGGGGTACCAGAGAGACCTAATACAACCACCGGTATTGATGGGCCTGCTTCTTCAACAGCCTTCCCTGCTTCATCAAACATGGCACGCACACGACCGTACTCCTGTCCTGCAAGTAGCATATCGCCTTTACGTAAAATACCATTTTGCACCAGAATGGTTGCGACCGGGCCACGTCCTTTATCAAGGCTAGATTCGATCACGGCACCTCGTGCTGGGCACTCTTCAACGGCCTGCAACTCAAGCACTTCCGCCTGAAGCAGGATTGCATCCAGCAGCGCATCAATGCCTTCACCCGTTTTGGCCGAAACACCGACAAACATGGTATCGCCCCCCCACTCTTCAGGGATCACTTCATGGCCGACCAGCTCCTGCTTGACACGCTCTAAATCGGCTTCCTGTTTATCGATCTTGTTTATCGCGACAATCAACGGCACCTCGGCGGCTTTTGCATGCTGGATCGCTTCCAGTGTTTGTGGCTTGACACCATCATCAGCAGCAACGACCAGAATCACAATATCAGTGACATCAGCACCACGTGCGCGCATCGCAGTAAATGCGGCGTGTCCAGGGGTGTCGAGAAAACTTATCATCCCCTTGTCCGTTTCAACGTGATAAGCGCCCATGTGCTGGGTAATACCACCAGCCTCACTACTGGCAACTTTCGCGCGGCGAATATGATCCAGCAGCGATGTTTTACCGTGATCTACATGCCCCATAATGGTCACAACCGGTGCACGCGGTACTCGTTCACCTTCAATCGCTTCCTCTGCCTGCTGTAGCTCATCTTCAACAGCATTTTCAGCCAGTGGTTTCGGTTTATGTCCCATCTCTTCAACTACAATAGAAGCTGTATCCTGGTCTAGTACCTGGTTAATAGTGACCATAGACCCCATACCCATCAGCACTTTAATTAGCTCCGCAGCCTTCACTGACATCTTCTGTGCTAGCTCAGCGACGGTGATTGTTTCTGGGATGGTGACATCACGCACGACAGGGGCGGTTGGCATCTCAAAACCGTGCTGACCGCCTGGAGAGACTGCCGGTTTCGCCTTAAATTTCCCTTTCTTCTTGCGTCGCCCCGCCTTATCTCCAGCAACATGAAGCTCACGTCGACCATACTTGGTGGAACGCTCATCTCGCCCTTTTCGCTTGTTGCCTTTCTTATCAGTGGTTGATAGTGGCTCCGGTTTTGTGGTCTTTGGTGCTGCGGCGAGCGCTGCCATCTTCGCGGCCTTCGCCGCCCTGGCTGCTTCCACTTCCTGCTCTGCAGCAACATGCTCATTCGCTGCCGCTTTCACCATCTCAATCGCAGCCTGCTCCGCAGCACGCTGCATCTCTTCTGCTTTAGCCTGTGCTGCGGCTTCAGCCGCTTTCTTTTCACTTATGGCCTGCTGCTCACGTTCCTGCTTAAGCAGCTCCTCTTTTACGGCGTTCTTTTCTGCAAAATCGGTCTTTAACGCATCAGCGACCGCTTGCTTAGTCTCTTCTGACTCACGCGCAGCCTCTTCTTCAGCGGCTAGCTCGCTGCGTTTTGCATAGGTACGTTTGCTACGGAACTCAACATTAACCTTTTTAACCTTCTTTACGCGCCCCTGAGTGCTACTCTGTTCAAGCTCACTAACAGTTTTTCGCCGCAATGTGATTTTCTTAGGCTCACGCTTCGTCGGTGCTTCCTCACCATGGCTTCTTCGTAGATAACTCAGTAGCTCTACCTTATCTTCATCGCTTATCGACTGGTTTTCATCCTTGATGGTTCGACCTGCCTTACCCAGTTGGGCAATCAATCGATCAACTGGAATGCCAACGACTTCTGCGAGTTGTTTTACCGTTACTTCTGCCATGCGTCTCTACCGATTTTAACCTTGATTGATTTGCTCATTCTCAAACCATGGTGCACGCGCAGCCATGATCAATGCGCTCGCGCGCGCCTCATCCATTCCTTCAATCTCAAGCAGCTCATCAACTGCCTGCTCTGCTAAATCTTCCTGTGTCACGATGCCGTTACTGGCCAGCAAACAGGCAAGTTCTTTATCCATCCCTTCCATTGCCAGCAGATCCTCGGCTGGTTTGGCATCACCAATCTTCTCTTCTGTCGCAATTTCTCGGGTCAGTAAGACATCACGAGCGCGGTCACGCAGTTCCTTGACAATCTCTTCATCAAACTCTTCAATTGCCAGCAGCTCTTTTGTTGGAACGTAAGCCACCTCTTCGATGCTGGAAAAACCTTCCTGAACAAAAATCAGTGCGATCTCTTCGTCCACATCCAGATGTTCCATGAAGAGATTTTTTAGTGCTTCGCCTTCTGCTTCACTCTTCTCTTCAGCCTGAGCCTCTGTCATGATATTAAGTTCCCAGCCGGTCAGCTGACTCGCCAGGCGCACATTCTGCCCACCACGCCCTATCGCCTGTGAGAGGTGCTCTTCAGCCACTGCGAGATCCATGCTGTGCGCATCTTCATCGACAACGATGGATTCAACTTCAGCAGGTG
>DRLG01000323.1 GCA_011053135.1 Chromatiales bacterium | reverse complement strand
CGCGCGATGCTTACCTTAGCGTGCTGGCTGAAATTAACCGCGTCAAGGCGCTGGGGCAGGCGGTCGTCTCGGCGCAAAGTGCGCTCGATGCCACCGAAGCGGGGCTTGAGGTCGGCACTCGCACCACTGTCGATGTGCTCGATGCTCGCCGTGATCTCTACCGAGCACAGCGCGACCACGCCCGATCACGCTATGACTACATCCTCCACACACTACGTCTGAAACAGGCTGCAGGCATCCTGAGCAGTGAAGATCTGAAACGGGTGAATAGCTGGCTGCAACCAGTGGCGGCATCTGAATCGACCCGTGAAACCCCCTCACCCATCGACACTCCAGTGAACATTGAGCAGGCCCAACCACCCCGGTAAATCGCGGCACCCACCAGCGCTGACCATGTTAAAATCAGCGCTGCTAAACAGATGCCAACACCATGACCAGTCAATTCGCCGATTTCCAGCTTAAACGTTACCTCGCCCCGCGCTTCTGGCCTACCTGGCTCGGTCTCGGCGCAATGTGGCTCGCAGCACAACTCCCCTACTCCGCCCAGTTATGGCTCGGCAGGCAGGTCGGCACGGTGGCGTTTCATCTGCTTAAAAAAAAGCGCCGTGTGGCTGAGATCAACATCGCACTCTGCTTTCCCGAGCGCTCAGAGGCTGAACAGGCGCAGCTGGTTAAAGAGACCTTTCATTCAGTCGGCTGCGGCATTATCGAGGCGGGCTTCTCGTGGTGGGGCAGTGACCGTCGCCTACGTGCGCTGGCACATATCGAAGGGGTCGAGCATGTGAACAACGCCTTTGCAGAGGGGAAAGGGGTGCTCCTGCTCGGCGCACACTACACCTCGCTACTGATGTGCGGACGTTTAATGGCGTTTGAAGTGCCGTTTTATGCGGTCGCCAAACGGGCGCACAACCCGCTGTTTGATTCGGTATTGAACCACTATCGCCGCAAACATTTCGCCGGGCTGATCAACCACACCAACATGCGCGCGATGTTAAAGGCGCTAAAAAGCAACAAGGCGTGCTGGTACGCGCCAGACCAGGATCTCGGTTATGAAAGCACCATCTTTGCCCCGTTTATGGGGGTGACTGCCGCAACCTTAACCGCCACCGCACGCATTGCACGCGTCACCCACTGCGCGGTTATCCCGATCGATTTTGAGCGCCTGCCCGGCAGGCAGGGCTACCGCGTCCGTTTCCGTCCGCCGATTGAAGCGTTCCCGAGCGGTGACGAAGTGCGTGATGCCACCACCATCAATGCTGCGATCGAAGAACAGGTGCGGCGTGCGCCCAGCCAATATCTGTGGATTCACCGCCGTTTTAAATCGCAGCCTGACCGCAGGAGCCCTTACGAATAAACCATGTGGCGCTACCATCTGCTATTAACCCTCTTTTCTGTTCCTGCCATCCTCTTCACCGCATGGCAGGCGTGGCAGCAACGCGACTGGCGCTTTCTGCGCGAGCGTCTCAGCTTCATCCGCACCTATCATAAAGGCAGCATCTGGGTTCACGCCGCCTCGGTGGGTGAGGTCAACGCTGTGATACCGCTGATTGATGCGCTGCTCAGGCGTTACCCCGAGCGGCAGATCACCCTCACCACCAGCACCTCGACTGGCGGTGAGGTGGCGCTAAAACAGCTCCCCTCTGGTGCAACACACTGCTATCTGCCGATCGATTTTAACTGGATGAGCCGCCGTTTCATCGCCTCCCTCCAGCCCTGCTGCGCGCTCATCATGGAGACCGAGCTGTGGCCTCATGTTTACCGCCACTGCGTGAATAGCGGTGCTGCGCTACTTATCATCAACGGCCGCCTCTCTGAAAAAACTGTTGATGCGCCCGACTGGCTACGCGCCCTCTACCCGCATGTACTGTCGCACGTCACCGCCATCCTCGCCCGCTCAGAGGCTGACCGCGAGCGCTACATCGCACTCGGTGCCGCCGCCGACAAAGTGAAAACGGTCGGCAACATCAAACTGATCACACCAACGCACACTCGCGTGGAAGCGGTCTCACTCGGCCGCCCTTTTGTGCTCGCCGCCTCCACCCATGACGATGAAGAGCTGCGCATTGCGCGCCTGTGGCTATCGATAGAGGCGCACCACGGGCGACTGCTGGTGATCGTGCCGCGCCACCCCAGACGCAGCACAGCGATTCTGCAACAGTTGGCCACGTTGAATGGCAACCTCGCGCTGCGTAGTCGTGATGATGTGATCGATGAGACGACCGATATCTACCTCGCCGATACATTAGGCGAGCTGCCTGCATTTATCGCCGCTGCCGATTTTGTCTTTATCGGCGGCAGCCTGGTGCCGGTCGGCGGGCATAATATTCTGGAGGTGGCTCAACAAGGGAAGGCGGCGCTGTTTGGGCCGCATATGGAGACCTTTAGCGATGAAGCAGCGCAATTGATTGCGGCTGGTGCGGCGCTTCAGGTGGCGAGTGACGAGATGCTAAAAAAACAGATCGAAACGTTACTGGCCAACCCTTCGGAGGCGCAACGGCTCGGGGAGAACGGACAGCAACTGATTGCCGAATGCGAGCATATTCTGCCGGACTATCTCAACGAAATTGAGCGCTATCTCTAGAAGTCTGTCGGACTCCTAGTCGCCTGCTAAGCCGCGTTATAAATCCGCACCAGCAATGACCAGTCCGCATCAGTAAACGCAAAATCGTCACCCTCAAGCTGCTTTAGTTTATTGAGTGAGCGCAGCAGCCGCGCCAGGTTCTGTTGCTGCCAGCCGCTCGCTGGCCTGCGCATCTCCCCTTTATCAAAGTCAATCAGATAGACCTCATCCTGCACATCGAGCAGGATGTTGTGTGCATTGAGATCTGAGTGATAGACACCCAATGTATGAAAGCGGTAGAGCGTGTAGGCGACCTTCGACCAGACCATCTCGTCGAGCGGCCCCTGACGCAGACGCTGCGCCAGCGAGACACTATTGGGAATGCACTGAGTCACCAGATCGGCACGGTAACAGAGCCCCCGTCGTACCACTCTTGCCGCCACCGGCAGCGGCACCGGTAACCCCATCGCATGCAGCTTTTCCAGAAGGTGCCACTCACGCCACGCCCGGGTGCGCTGCAGGCCGCTCCAGAAATAGCGATCTTTCGCTAGCGCAGCGATCTTTCCGCCACGGCGAAAATGGCGCAGCACCAGCAGCGCCCCTTCGTGCTGAAAAAAAAAGGTGTTGCCCCGCCCCTGCGCTGTGCCGCGCAACGCCCCACGCGCCTGTAACTGGTCGGGATCAAAGCTAAACGCCTCAATGTTTGCGATACGCTCAACATCGTATAGGATGTGCTGATTATCAACTGTGGTTTCACAAGGTTTCATTACATGTCGCTGCCATTCAGTTCGGCACCCGCTAATATCTGTCTGCTACGTCTCTCGGCTGTGGGCGATGTCTGCCACGCACTGCCACTGGTGCGCACGATTCAGGCTGCGTGGCCGGAAACAAAAATCACCTGGATCATCGGCCGCCTTGAAGCGAGCCTGATCGGCGACATCCCCGATATTGAGTTTATCATCTTTGACAAGTCGCGCGGTGCTGCTGCCTACCGCGCATTCAGAGCAGCCATGAAGGGGCGCCATTTCGATCTGTTGCTGCATCTGCAGATGTCACTACGCGCCAGCCTCATCAGCCTGCTAGTGCCGACCCCGATCCGTCTCGGCTTTGACCGCAAACGGGCCAAGGATCTACAGTGGCTCTTCACCAACTATAAGATTGCACACCAGCCGCGGCAACATGTGGTCGATAGTTTTTTCTGTTTTGCCGAAGCGATGGGCATCAACGAGAGGCTGCTTGCGTGGGATATTCCAGTCCCCCCTGAAGCGCGGCAATTCTGTGAACAACATCTCACCAATGATGGCCGCAAGCTGCTGGTGATTAGCCCCTGCTCCAGCATGAGCTACCGCAACTGGAACGTGGCGGGCTATGCCGCCGTTGCCGACTATGCGGCCGAAAAACATCACATGCAGGTGGCGATCAGCGGTGGTCCGACACCAATCGAACAGCAGTATGGTGAAGAGATTTCGCAACGCTGCCAGCACAGGCCCCTCAATCTGGTCGGTAAAACAGATCTCAAACAGCTGCTGGCACTGCTTGATCGCGCCGCGGTCGTCGTCGCCCCCGATTCCGGCCCGGCACACATGGCAACAGCGGTTAACACCCCTGTCATCGGCCTCTACGCCGCTACTAATCCGGACCGTGCGCGCCCCTATCTGAGCGCTGAATTTGTCGCCAGTCGATACCCTGATGCGATCGAGAAGAAGTACCACAAACAGCTCGATGAGCTCCCATGGGGCAGACGTGTGCGTGATGAAGGGACGATGGATCTGATCACCAGCGATGAGGTGTGTGCACTGCTCGATAAGGTCGTCACCCAATGATAAAGCACTCACCACGTAAGCTGCTGGTTGTACGCAACGACAAACTCGGTGACTTTATGCTGGCGCTGCCGTGCCTGAACCTGCTACGTGCTGCGCTACCGGCGTGTGAGATTCAGGTGCTGGTACCGAAATATACCGAGTCGATAGCACTCGCTCTGCCCGCAGTCGATGGCGCCCTTATCGACCCCGGGGAAGCGGCCTCTTTCGCAGAACAGCGTGCGCTGTTTCACCAGATCAGACAGCAAAAGTACGACGCCCTGCTGACACTCTACTCTACCCCGCGTATCGGCTTGATCACCGCTCGCGCAGGGATCCCGTACCGCATCGCCCCCGCCACCGGTGTTGCGCAGTTTCTCTATAATCACCGCCTGACGCAGCGCCGTTCGCGCTCGGAAAAGCCTGAATATATCTATAATCTGGATCTCGGCTTTCAGCTGCTCGCCGACCACGGCATTCATAGCGCAACACTACCGACAGCGCCACACCTCACCTTCGACCGCGATGAAATCGCAACCCTTCGCGCTACGTTTTGCGATGAACATAACATTGACGCCAGCCATCGGCTCATCTTCATTCACGCGGGTAGTGGCGGTTCGGCCAACAACCTCAGCATTGAGCAGTTCGCCGCGCTGGCGAAGCGGCTGCGTACAGCGAACGGCCACACCATCGTGCTCAGTGCAGGACCTGGCGAGGCGGCAGAGGCGGCGCAGCTCGCCTCGCAGCTGGGCAGTGAGGTGGCGCATACGCTCTATATCTCTCGCGATGGGCTGCCCGCCTTCGCCCGGCATATCGCCTTTGCCGACCTTTTTATCAGCGGTTCGACCGGACCACTGCATATTGCCGGCGCGCTCAACTGCTATACAGCGGCCTTTTACACACGTCGCCGCTCCGCCACTGCACTACGCTGGCAAACCTGTAACAGTGGTGAACGCCGCCTGGCTTTCTCTGCAGCGCTGGATGCCGAAGCGGAAGATATGTCGAGCATCGACATAACGGCTGCGGCCGATCAGATCAATCGCCAGCTTCTGGGGCCAACTGATTCGAGCTAAGATCAAATAACCGCAATTAGTCACACATCCGGGCAGAAAAGCGTTAAAATTGCCCCGTTTGTCAACATGAGGCCAGAGCCTCAATACCATTATTTACAGATAGAACTGAGCAATGAGCCAAAAAAAACATGTACAAGTCGGTAACGTAGATTGTGGCGGCGATGATCTTTTTCTGATCTCCGGCCCCTGTGTAATCGAAGATGAATCGCTGATGATGCGAACAGCGGAGAGACTTAAACTCCTCTGTGAAAAGCTCAACATACCGTTGATCTACAAATCATCCTTCATGAAGGATAACCGCAGCTCGGTTGATTTTCCGATGGGCCCCGGCCCTGAAGAGGGGCTCAGAATTCTTGAGCAGGTGAAAAAAGAGTTCGATCTGCCACTGCTCACCGATGTCCACTACCCTGAACAGATCGGCATGGCGGCCGAGGTGGTCGATGTCATCCAGATCCCGGCCTATCTCTGCATGCAGACCACACTGGTAACCGAGGCTGCCAGAAGTGGCAAGGTGGTCAATCTGAAACATGGCCAGTTCCTTGCGCCAGAGAACATGGCGAAGCCCGCGCAGAAGATTGTTGATTCTGGCTCAGAAAAAATCCTGCTCACTGAGCGCGGCTACACCTTCGGTTACAATGACCTGATTGTTGATCCACGCAGCTTCTATCTGATGCGTCAGATCGGCTATCCCGTGATCTTTGACATCACCCACAGCATTCGCAAATACGGCATCCCTAGCAAAGACCCTAAAGGGAGCACCCGAGAATTTCTGCCAACGCTCTCACGCGCAGGGGTTGCCGCGGGTGTCGATGGGATCTTTGTTGAGGCCCACCCCAATCCGCCTGAAGCGCACTGCGATGCGGCTAGTCAATACTATCTGGATGAGATGGAAGCGTTCCTGAAGCCGCTGCTTGAGATTCACGCCATCGCCAGAGAGTACCAGGATTAAGTGCCATACCCATTTTCAGCTTTAAATTTTAAATTATTGAGGACCCCCCAACATGGATCTATATCTTGACTCGGTTGACCTGAAAGAGATTGAAGAAGCGTTTCAGCTAGGCTTCTTAAAAGGACTGACCACCACCCCGACCTTCATGCATCGTCACGGCATTACCGATATTGACGGCGCCATCGTTAAGCTTTCAGGCATGGTCCCTGAGATCCAGGTTGAGGCGCTAGGTGAGACCCATGATGAGATCATTGCAGAGGCACACCGCCTGCTAGCGCTGCCATTAAAGAGTAAACCGGTCTTCAAGATCCCCGTCTCTACCATCGGCCTGCAGGCGTGTAATACGCTGGCGAAAGAGGGGCACAAGGTGAATGTCCACCTGATTTACACCTTGAACCAGGCCTATATGGCAATGGCAGCGGGCGCGGCTTACGTCTGTCCACTGGCAGGTCGTCTACAGGACCAGGGGCACGACGCCATTACGCTTTATGAGCAGGCGGCCGGTATCGTCTCTAAATATAACTACGACACCAAGATCATGTTTTCATCTGTACGTTACCCTGAACATGTGCGTCAGGCGATGCTCGCTGGTGTTCATGTCTGCACCGCACCGTGGGGAGTGATCAAGCGTCTTTGTGACAATGAACTCACAGCGGTCGGCTCAAGCCAGTTCTTTGAACATACACGCCTGATGACGTTAAAGGTTAAAGATGTGCTGGGCGATGCAAATCCCACCTGCGAACTTTCAGAGACCGTTTCTCAGGCG
This sequence comes from Chromatiales bacterium, assembly GCA_011053135.1. Lineage (GTDB taxonomy): Bacteria > Pseudomonadota > Gammaproteobacteria > SZUA-140 > SZUA-140 > SZUA-76. Next base: position 3,509 of record DRLG01000323.1, on the reverse strand, counting down.
ATGATCAAGATGACCGAGTCAAAACTCGGCTCCGTTACCATCGTCGATGGTTCAGGCAATATCGCCGGCATCTTCACTGATGGTGACATTCGCCGCATGCTCCAGGATTCAGGTAGCGCACTGCTGGACAAGAAGCTTTCTGAGCTGGACTTCACCACCACGCCGATCACGGTCAATGCGGAAAGCCTGCTGGTTGAGGCGGTTAACACCTTTAATGAACGCAAAGTCGATAACATCATCGTGGTCGAAAACAACACCCCGGTTGGCATCCTCGATATTCAGGACCTGGTTAAAATGGGGCTGCTGGGCTAAACCAGGCGCACCGTTGCAGACTGAAACGCTCAATCCACAAAGGCTCACCGAGATCTTTACTGCGCTCGGTGGTACCTTTGTGACCCCGCCTGCCTCCATCGCAGCAAAGTTAAAAAATATCAAAGCGGTTGTCTTCGACTGGGATGGTGTCTTCAACGACGGTTTCAAAGGGGACGGGCAGCCCAGTATCTTTAGTGAAGCGGACTCCATGGGCACCAATATGCTGCGCTACGGTTTATGGCGACAGAATGATGAACTCCCTGTTGCCGCAATTATCAGTGGTGAACAGAACCTGACCGCTCAGCATTTCGCAACGCGTGAACATTTTCATCACGTCTACCTGGGTATCCCAGATAAACGTAAAGCACTGAAACACCTATGTGCAACTCAGGGCATCGAGCCTGTGAACGTCGCTTTTGTGTTTGATGATGTTAACGACCTTGGCATGGCGGCGCAGTGCGGGTTGCGCCTGATGGTCAAGCGTAAAGCGGGACCACTACTACACAACTACGCCATCAACAATGACTGCTGTGACTATATCATGGCCAGCTGTGGATCGAGTCACGCCGTGCGTGAGGCGATGGAGTTGATGCTGGGGTTTATCGGTAATTTTGATGCCGTCATCAATTCACGCACGCGCTATGATGAGATGTATAGAAACTACTTTGAGCTGCGCCAGTCAACCCGGACAAAAAACTTTTGCACCAGTGGCGATAAGATTATCGCGGCGGCTTAACCGCTTTAGCGGCGGGAGCAGCAGGTTGTGCGCGAGACCACAGATCCGCATACTTCACAAAGGTTGAATGGGCCGATAAAAGCGCCAGCAGAAAGCCCTGCGGGCCATCAAGGAAACCGCGCTTCACCAGGTACATCTTGATGAAACAGCCCACGCCGTGAATGAGCGCCTGAAATAACGTCGCTCTACGACCTTTTTGCTGTCGCTCCTGCGCCCACTCATCGGCATAATTTGCAGACTTCACCAGATAGTGTTTCATGTCACGGTAGGTGAAATGAAGCAGATCACCCTTGAGATAGTGTTTCTGTACCCCTTCATCGAGGATTAACTTTTCATGCACACGGTGATCACCATAACGCGCTTTGCAGCGAGGATAGAGGCGAATTTTATGTTCAGGGTACCAGCCACTGTGGCGAATAAAACGCCCAAAACACCACGGTAAGATGGGCACCAGGTAGACATTCTGCTGCTGGTTAGCTGCAACCGTCGCTTCAATCGCCTGACGCAATTCAGGTGTCACATGCTCATCGGCATCAATCATAAAGATCCAGTCACCAGTCGCATGTTGCTGCGCGCGCTGACGCTGCACCCCAAACCCCTGCCAGTCAGATTCAACAAAAACCTTATCGGTGTAACGCCGCGCTATGGCCACGCTATCATCTTCACTGCCACCATCCAGCACCACAATCTCATCGACCCACGCTAGCAGTGAGAGGCATTCGGCTAAAATTAACGCCTCATTTTTAACAATCAGAACGGCTGAAAGAGTCGCCATCAGCGCTTCGCCTCATGTACTTTTCTCACATGCCAGGAAAAGAAAGCGGCCAGATAGAGCAGAAAGATCGATGCAAAATTCCCTTTCAAAAAGGTGGAGGCATCTGTAACGGAAAAAGCCATAAAACCCGTTAGAAAGATAATCCCCATCATCGCGCTATCTGGCGATTGAGTTCGCGTACTAAAAAAGAGGTGGAGCGGATATAACAGCATCGCCATAAAGACCAAAAAACCGACAACCCCTCTAGAGGCCAGCACATCTAAATAAGCGCTATGAGCATGGCCTGCCTTTACACCTGACGCATGCACCAGCCCTTTATCTGCATAATCATCTGCAACCTGTTCAAAATTCCCTCGGCCAACCCCAACAAATGGCGCCTGCTTAAATATCAGAATTGCCGTTCGCCAGATCTCAAGACGCTGAACATTACCAAGCAGGTCACCCTCATAGGAGGCCATGTCTTCAATCGACAGGTAGGTTTCGACATCAGTCACAACGCGATCTACCCTCTTTTGCACACTATCAACGCTGTTATAAACAGCCGTTACACCTAGCCCCACTACAACAAAAGCGATAAGGAGATGCTGACGACGGAGTGACATCGACAACCAGACCACCACCATCACCATCAACCCGGCATAGGCGCCACGCGAACCGGAGAGCGCAACTGCAAATAGTGCAGAAAGAGAGAGCAGCGGTAGTAGCCACCTGGCCCATCCCTTTCGCTTGTTGCCTGTTTGCCATATAGCTAATACCAGTACGGCAATCATTGCGGCAAAAGGTCCAAATAGATTCGGGCTATAAACCCCTTCAGCTCGATAGAGATTCAGCACATAAATATCACAGTAGGCCTGCAGGCCAAGCAGCAGTGTAGCCAGAACACACCCTTTCAATAACCAGTGCGCTGCATCAGGTGACTGGCGTAAGAGTAGATAGATAGGAACAGCGGCCAGATAGCGAATCTCAACGCCCAGATAGCGTGTCTGTAATTCCGTCCAGCCATTCACTAGCGCAGATAGTATAAACGTCGCAAAATAGGCGGCCAGTAGATAGAGCATCATTCGCTCTTCCGGATAGAGCTGGTAGTTCACCTTATTAAAGAGGCAGGGCAGTGAGATCAGAAAGATGATGACAAAAATCCCACTGAACCAGTGGTCAAGACTAACGCCCAGAAGAGGGAATAAAAACAGCAGTGCGTAAATCGTACGCTCGCGCCAGATGGCAATGCTGGCCATCACTGATAAATTTTCTGATGCTGCTACCACCTCACACTCCGGCAATGCTCAAAGACGCTCTCCACCGAGATATCATACAGACATTGCAGCGTTTTCTTAGGACATTCGCGCTCAAAACAGGGGCTACAGTCAAGCCTCGCATAACAGATATCAGCAGATTCAGTCAGTGGTGGGGTGTAGTCAGGTGTCGATGAACCGTAGAGTGCGATCACATGACACCCGGTTGCGGCCGCAACATGCATCAACCCGGAATCATTGCAGACCACCAGCTTGCACAGCGCGAGCAGATCAACCACATCGACCAGTTCTGTTTTTCCGGCAAGATCGACCACCCCGGGTGCGGCCGCTTCAATCGCTGCGCAGCTCGGGTGATCTTTCTGTGAACCAAACAGCCACACCTGGTAGCCAGCGGCCAGCAGCCGCCTGGCAAGCTCGCCATAGTATTCGATCG
>DRLG01000322.1 GCA_011053135.1 Chromatiales bacterium | reverse complement strand
GCGAGTGTTCTGATGTTCCATAGCAGCGTGCGCGAGGCGTTAACGTGATCGACCAGATAGGGCTTCTGGTCCAGTAACTGGTGTAGCAGATAGCTGCTCATCGGTCCCCAGCAGAGGCGCTGCTGTTGCGCGGCAGCAGCGACGGTTGGCAGCTTCTCAATACACCATTGAAGTTTTCCCACGCCGTAATGTGGCGACAGGAATAGCCCGGTTGCCTGATGGATCTGTGATTGATCTCCCTGGAATTTCTCGATCCAGTCGGCAGCACGCCTGTCCTGCCAGCTGATGAGTGGGGCGAGTGGAGCGCCGGTGATGCGGTCCCAGCAGGCGACGTTAGCGCGTTGGGTCGCCATGCCGGCGGCGACAATATCGGTTAGTTTAATGTTGGGTGAAGTGACCGCCTCATGAATGGCCTGCTGAATAGATTGCAGTAGCCGTTCGGCCGGGTATTCAACGTGGCCAGCACCGTTCACCTGCGCCTCAATAGGGATGGCCGCGAGTGAAAGCAGCTCCCCTTGCCGGTTAAAGAGAGAGGCGCGGCTCGCATGCCCCCCCTGATCGATCACGAGGTAGAGCGGGCCGGTGTTATCTGAACGGCTCAAATTTGCCCTCGCAGCCATGCCCATGCCATCCCAATATACTCATGCGTTATCTGTTCTGATTTCAGCAGCGCGTTGGCGTTAGGCAAAAAATAGGCGGGTCCGCTCAGCGCCTGTTTTCTTGCTCGATGATGAGTGGGCGCGGGAATCGGGGTGAGCCCCTGATGCTCAAATAGCGCCATAGAGCGTGGCATGTGCAATGCCGATGTGACCAGTATAAAACCACTCTCCCTGACCAGTGATTTAATCTTGATCGCTTGCTCTCTGGTGTCTCGGGAGCGTTTGTCGAGCACAATATTCCCCTCTTTTACCCCCATTATTCTAGCAACCTGACGCATCGTCTCAGCTTCGGGTTGATCATCAAAGACCTTTCCACCAGAGAGAACCAGGCGACTACTGGGTAGCATTTTATGCAATCGAACACCTTCTGTCACACGCGCCAGCGTTGAGGGGTTGATCTGGCTGGTGACGGGAACCGCCGGATCACTAATGTGACCACCACCCAGCACCACAACATACCTGATATGAGTCGTCTCTGCAGTTGTTTGTGGTTGATAGCTCGGGTACTGGTTTTCGAGCGATGCCACCAGGGTGTTGCTAACCGGAGTGATGCTGAATAACGTCAAGGTGGTGAGCGCGATGAGAATCAATAAATGGCCTGCTCTTTTCCTGCGTGTATAGCAGGCTAAAAACAGGCCGAGCAGAATGGCGACAATACTCAGCGGCAGTGGCGCTAACAGCGCTGCAACGGTTTTTTTAAATAAAAACATGGTTCGATGGTCAGGCTCTACTGTTTGAGGAGGTGTGCTCTGGCTTGTGCTCAGTATAGGTTAATCATGGCTAACCCAGAGTACGCTTAAAATCTTTCTGACAAGTTTAACTGATTAAGGAGCCTCTGATTAATGGTCATAGCGCTTATCATCGCAATGCGAGCAGAAGTTTCCTGATGAGTGTAAGCTTAAAGAGAGACCTGATGTTGCGGCTGGGTGAAGACTGGCCGTTTCTGTAGTGGCTCAATTTGGTGGCTCGGGCTGAGCACCCATAAAGAGAGTAGCTAATGATGAACGCAGTATTTAGCGATGTCTTTACTGAAATAGCAGTGCTGCTGTTGATGGCTGCTGTCATCGGTGCCATCGCACTACGGTTACGTCAGCCACTCATCGTTGCCTTTATTGCGCTCGGTCTTCTGGTGGGACCGTCTGCGCTGGGGTGGGTCTCTGCTAATGATCAGGTAGACCTGCTCGCCAGGATGGGAATCGCACTGCTGCTGTTTGTGGTGGGGCTTAAGCTGGATCTACACATCATCCGTATCATGGGGCCAGTGGCGCTGGCGGCGGGACTTGGGCAGGTCTTTTTTACTTCTGTCATTGGCTACTTTATCGCCATTGGACTCGGCATGTCTCAGGTAGGCGCGCTTTATGTCGCGGTGGCGCTAACCTTCTCCAGCACCATCATCATCGTCAAATTGCTCTCTGACAAGCGTGAGGTGGATACACTCCACGGGCGCATCGCTATCGGTTTTCTTATCGTTCAGGATATCGTGGTGGTGCTGGTGATGATCGGCCTGACGGCACTGGGCGAAGTGGGTGACACCACCAGCCTGAGCTGGGAGGCGCTTGGGCTACTATTCAGGGGTGCTCTGTTTATTGTCACCATTGGTCTATTGATGCGTTTTGTTCTGACGCCACTGCTGCACCAGCTGGCCCGCTCACCAGAACTACTCATACTATTCGCCATCGCCTGGGCAGTAGCCCTGGCAGCAGCGGGTGGCGAGCTCGGTTTTAGCAAGGAGGTCGGGGCCTTTCTCGCCGGTGTGTCGCTGGCCTCAACGCCTTATCGTGAGATTATCGGAGCGCGCCTCGTGAGTCTGCGCGACTTTATGCTGCTGTTTTTCTTTATCGATCTCGGTGCAGGGCTGGACTTATCAACGCTTGGCGCGCAGGTGATACCGGCTATTATTCTGTCGCTATTTGTCCTCATCGGTAATCCATTAATCGTGATGACCATTCTGGGGGCGATGGGTTACCGTAAGCGCACGAGCTTTCTCGCTGGCTTGACGGTGGCCCAGATCAGCGAGTTCTCTCTAATACTGGGTGCGCTGGGGTTGAGCCTGGGCCATATCGATGCGGAGACCATGGGGCTTATCACCCTGGTGGGATTTATTACCATCAGCGTCTCTACCTACATGATTCTCTATTCCTATCCACTCTACGAACGGATTGCCCCCTGGCTTGGGCTGTTTGAGCGCCGCTCTCCACATCGGGAGGCGACGCAGGGAGAGGTGGGGGAGGCGGAGAGAGTCGATCTCATCCTGTTTGGTCTGGGGCGATTCGGAACCGGGATTGTACAGGAGCTGCGTAAGCGAGGTTACCAGGTGCTCAGTATCGATTTTGATCCCGATCTGGTGAGACGCAACGGTGGTAACGGTAATGAGGTGCGATACGGTGATGCCGAAGATCCAGAGTTTATTGCCAGTCTGCCATTAGACCAGCCACGCTGGGTGTTAAGCAGTGTGCGTGAAAAGAGTATCAACCTTGCTCTACTACACGCCCTGCGTGACCATGGATATAAAGGGCGTGTAGCGGTTACGGCCGATACCGCTTTCATTGCCGCACAACTGGAACGTGCGGGGGCAGACCGGGTGCTGATCCCCTATGCAGCTGCAGCTGCCGAGGCTGTTGAGACTCTTTTTGGTGGGAACGATAAAGAGCAGGGCAGACAGTTGAGAAGAGATGAAAACAGTGTGTGAGAAGATTGATTTAACCAGAGGTCATATGAGCAATGGCTGTCTCCAGAGATAGAGGTGAACAGCGTCTAGTGCCATCCTCCTCCCCTTTACTGCTCTACTGGATGAGGCGTGGCAGTTTACGCATTCTGCTGTTTTCGCTGCTGTGGTGGATACTTACTGATGGTGCAATGGAGTCATGGCTGGTGGGGGTGCCGGTAGTGTTACTGGTGACAACTGTCAGCATGATACTGCTGCCCCCTTTTACCTGCTCTTTACGTGGAGTGGTGCAGTTTGTCCCGCTCTTTCTCTGGCGCTCCCTGCGTGGCGGGGTGGATGTCGCCTGGCGAGCGTTACACCCTCAGCGGCCACTCTCTCCCGGTTTTATTAAATATCGCTGGCATCTTCCACCGGGGCTGCCACGGGTGGTGATGGCCGATATCATCAGCCTGCTGCCCGGCACCCTGAGTGTGGAGCTCGACGACCATTATCTGCATGTGCATCTGCTCGATGAACAGCAAGATTTTTTATCAGAAGTTGGTAAAGTAGAGCAGAGCGTAGCCGCGATCTTTGCGATCTCTTTACTGTCAGAGAGGGAGATAAAATGAAACGATTTAATCATATTCTTTGCGTGGTTACAGCGGGAGAAGAAGATCAGCCCGCACTGGATCGCGCAGTTATGCTGGCAGAAAACAATCGGGCGAGCCTGACGGTTATTGATGTGGTGGAGCCGGTAACAGTGGGCAATGGGGCGCAGCAAGGGGTGCCAACAGCGGCTGAGTTGCAGGGTGCGATGATGACGCTTCATGAAGAGGCGTTGGAGCTTCTGATCTCACCTTACCGAGAGCGGCTGAAGGTGCAGAGCAAGGTGCTGAGTGGCATCCCATTTCTGGAGATGATTCGCGAGGTGCTGCGCAATGGGCACGATCTGCTCATTAAAACAGCTGAAACCCCGGAGTGGCAGGACCATCTATTTGGCAGTGACGACATGCACCTGTTACGCAAATGCCCATCTCCTGTCTGGCTGATCAAACCTCAGTTGCGTAACGCGTATCAGCGGGTTCTGGTGGCAGTAGATGTAGAGGATGCCTGCTCTTCGGATGAGAGGAGATCGCGCCAGGCGATGAACTGTCAGTTAATTGAGATGGCTCGCTCTCTGGCGCTGGCCGACGCGGCTGAGCTGCACGTTGTGCATGTGTGGGATGCGCCTGGTGAGCGTATCATGCGCGGCGCATCTATGCAGATGTCGGAGAATACAATTGCCGCCTATATCGAAGAGGAGCGGCGCCACCATGCGGCGAGCCTGGATCTCTTAGTGAGCGAGGTGTCGGCGCTGGCTTCAGATGGCCTCACCCCGCAGATACATCTGATAAGGGGAAGAGCCCGCAGGGAGATTCCAGCGCTGGCGAGGCAGATCGGAGCCGACCTTGTGGTGATGGGGACGGTGGCACGTACCGGCATACCGGGTTTCATTGTGGGTAATACAGCAGAGGCGATATTAAATCAGCTCGATTGCTCTGTGCTTGCGATTAAACCCCAGGGGTTTATTTCACCAGTGACACTGGAGGAGTAGGGCGTATGG
>DRLG01000321.1 GCA_011053135.1 Chromatiales bacterium | reverse complement strand
GCTGATCGTTTACAAAGTAAGGAGAGAGGTAGCCGCGGTCGAACTGCATTCCTTCCACCACGTCCAGTTCGTTGGAGAGACCAGAACCCTCTTCAACGGTGATTACGCCTTCTTTGCCCACTTTGCCCATCGCTTCTGCGATGATATTGCCGACCTCTTCGTCAGAGTTGGCAGAGATGGTGCCAACCTGTGCGATCGACTTGTCATCGGTGCAGGGCTTTGAGTTATCGCGCAGTGCTGCAACGGCTGCGGTGACAGCTTTATCGATGCCGCGTTTCAGATCCATAGGATTCATGCCGGAGGTGACTGCCTTCATTCCTTCGCGCAGGATAGCCTGAGCCAGAACGGTTGCGGTAGTGGTACCGTCACCTGCTACGTCAGAGGTCTGAGAAGCCACTTCCTTAACCATCTGTGCGCCCATGTTTTCGAACTTGCCATCCAGTTCGATCTCTTTTGCAACAGAGACGCCATCTTTAGTGATGGTAGGTGCGCCGAAGCTCTTCTCTAGCACAACATTGCGACCTTTAGGGCCGAGAGTCACTTTAACTGCGTTCGCCAGGACGTTAACACCTTCAGCCATGCGGTGACGTGCGTCATCACCAAATTTTACTTCTTTAGCCATAATATCTTTCCTCTATAAAATTCTTGAATTACGTGATGGTTGCGAATCAGGCGTCGAAGATAGCCATGATGTCACTTTCGTTCATTACCAGCAGTTCTTCACCGTCGATTTTGATCTCGGTGCCAGCGTATTTCCCAAACAGAACCTGATCACCAACTTTGATATCCATAGCTGCTAGTTCGCCGTTATCCAGACGTTTACCGTTACCCACTGCAAGCACTTCACCGCGAGAAGGTTTTTCGGTCGCTGAATCGGGGATGACGATGCCGCCAGCAGAGGTACGTTCTTCTTCCGTACGACGTACGATGACACGATCATGTAATGGTCGCAGTTGCATGTGTTGATCCTCCTAGAATCATTTTTTAGAAATTACTTATTGAGATGGCCTTTCGGCCAAAATAGGCGAGTCTTTAGCACTCACCGTAAACGAGTGCTAACAATGATAGTGTCGATTTGTTGAGAGTCAAGGGTAGGTTGCGAAATTTTCTCGCTTTTTAATCGAAAGCGGCGCTCTTTAATGCCGTTTTTCGTCGTTATCTTTCCAGGATTCGCCTTCGATGGTGTGGGTATCCCGGCTTTGCCCCTGGTGCTCGTAGGTTCTCTGTTCGTGGTATGCCCCAGAAACAGAGACCGACTGGCGCTTGATGATCTCCATAATAAAGTAGCGGCGCACCGCGGGGATCAGCGCCAGAAAGCCGATCGCATCGGTGAAAAAGCCAGGGGTGAGCAGCAGCGCGCCACAGATAAGCAGTACCACTCCCTCCATCATTTCAATGGCAGGTACTTCACCACGAGCCATCGCCTCGCGCACTCGCTGCAAGGTGGTAAACCCCTGCCAGCGCAGTAGTGCTGCGCCGACGATCGCAGTCAGTACCACTAGCAAAATTGTGGACATAGCGCCGATAGCGCTGCCTACTTCAATCAGTAGGTAGATCTCGATCACAGGAACGAGTAGAAATAACAGCAGTAATATCTGGAAAACGCCCATTTCAATCACCAATCGCTAATTTACGCCAGCGGCGATTATAGCACTGTTGTTTTGCGCCACATCGATTTTTACTCGCGATGGTGTCGTGCAACGGGCGCTAATAGTGTATTTTTCACGGATGGATAGAGATGCGTTGTTAATCATTACCACCGCGCCAGATGGGGCGACTGCTGAACTGATCGCAAAAGCTCTGATAGAGAAAGGGCTAGCCGCCTGCGTTAACATTTTGCCGGAAATGCGCTCCATATATAAATGGCAGGGGAAACTGGAGTCAGGGCAGGAGCAGTTACTGCTGATCAAGGCGCGGCAAGATCGCTACGCCGCAATCGAAAAACAGATCGAGACCTTGCATCCATACGAACTTCCTGAAATCATCGCTGTCTCAATCGATGCTGGGCTGCCCGCATACCTCGAATGGGTCGTGGGGCAGATGCCAAGCGAGTCACAATAATAAGAGTCCAGTTCGATTACGATTACGACGCAACCCGAGCAACCTGGTAATACTATCAATATGATTAATGCATTACGTTCTATGTTGGCGCCGATCGCGATTGCGCTGCTGATACTCTCGCCCGCTACCTCGCATGCTGAAGGCAACACCCCGGGCAGTATTTTTGATTCGCTCTCCTCTTTTGGGCAGAGCCTCGGGCTGGGTGGGCAGGATGAGCCGCGTTTTCTAAAACCAGATGATGCCTTCATATTTAGTGCAGAGATTGCAGACCCCAACACATTGGTGGCGCGCTGGGATGTGGCGGAAAACTACTACCTCTATCGCGAACGCTTTGGCTTTAAGCTAATTGATACCAGTGGGGTTGAGTTGCAGGAGTTCCGCGCGCCGAAAGGTAAAATGAAGCACGATGAAAACTTCGGCGAGATGGAGGTCTACTTCAATGAGGCGGTGGTGACGTTACCGCTCAAGCGAGAGAACCTCGCCTCGATGCCGATTAAACTGGATGTCACCTACCAGGGTTGTGCTGATGATGGCTTCTGTTACCCCCCTATCACCAAGCGAGTCGACTTTGTGCTGCCAAAGGCGGTTGCCACTACCTCCGATGCCAGTAGCGACATCCCTGCGTTTGTGCCAGAGCATGAGCGTTTTGCGCAGGAGCTGGCGGGTGATGGCCGGTGGTTAACGATCCTTAGCTTCTTTGGCATCGGCCTGCTGCTGGCGTTCACTCCGTGTGTGTTGCCGATGATGCCGATCCTCTCCAGCATTATTGTTGGCCAGGGAGAGCAGGTGACCACACGCCGCGCCTTTTCACTGTCACTGGCCTATGTGATGGCGATGGCTCTGACTTACACAGCCGCCGGGGTGCTGGCCGGCATGTTTGGTCAGAACCTGCAGGTTCTCTTTCAGAACCCGTGGGTCATTGGAAGTTTTAGCCTGCTATTTGTGGCGTTGGCGATGTCGATGTTTGGTTTTTATGAGTTACAGATGCCGAGCGCTATTCAGAGTCGTCTCGATCGCATCAGCCGTAACCAGACTGGCGGCAGCCTTGTTGGCGCGGGGGTGATGGGGTTCTTGTCGGCGCTCATTGTTGGCCCCTGTGTGGCGGCGCCGCTGGCCGGTATTTTAATCTACATTGGAATGAGTGGTGATGCGGTGTTTGGTGGCCTGTCACTCTTTGTTCTGAGCCTTGGCATGGGGACGCCGCTGCTACTATTTGGCACCTCGGCCGGAAAAATCCTGCCGAAGCTCGGCGACTGGATGAACAACATCAAAGCGGTCTTCGGCGTGATGCTGCTGGGGCTGGCGATCTGGATGTTAGAGCGTGTGGTTTCGCCGCAGGTGACGATGTTTCTATGGTCGATACTGCTGGTCGGTACCGCCGTCTATCTCGGTGCACTCAACCGACTCGAAGTCAACGCCACCGGCTGGCAGAAACTGTGGAAAGGGCTGGGGCTGGCGATGCTGTTTTACGGCGCGATCGTGATGCTGGGTGCCGCCGCAGGTGGGCGTGATCTATTTCAGCCACTGCACGGAACCTCTCTGCTGGGTGGTTCAACCGCGACTGAAAAGCACCTTGCTTTTAAAACAGTCAAGAGCCTGGCTGACCTGCAGCGCGAGGTGGACAATGCATCGAACAATAACCGTGCTGTGATGTTAGATTTTTATGCCGACTGGTGCGTCGATTGTAAAATTATGGAGAAGCGCACCTTTACCGATGCAAATGTGCATAAGGCGCTGAACAATGTGTTACTGCTACAGGCCGATGTGACACCGAATGATGAGACTGACCAGGCGCTATTAAAGGCGTTTGGCCTCTTTGGCCCACCTGCAATTCTATTTTTTGAT
>DRLG01000320.1 GCA_011053135.1 Chromatiales bacterium | reverse complement strand
CGAAGCCAACAAAAAGGCCAGTAGCAGCGCCCAGAATAGTTGCCCCCTCAGATGCCGTACCCCACCAGCGAACAGCCATCATTTCACCGATACCAGCGCAAAGCAACATCAATAAAAGTGGAACAATGTAAGCGGCAAAAGAGCTTTTTAACAACCAGCGCTCATCGATACCGATCACTACCTGCTGATCAACCCTGGCATCGATATGGTTAATTGCCCGTAGTTGAACCGCTGCACGCCCCAGCGCCTTGCTGACCACCGCTGTACCGCAACCTTTATTGAGCGAGCAGGATTCGCAGGTCGATTTACGCTGTGTCTCAACCAGCGCATATTCACCTTCGATCGCAACCACACGAGCCCTCTCTTCTATCATGTGAATATGCTCAATGGGTAACCATAACCGGGGAGTGGTGAACTGACTGGCCAATCAGTTCCAGCGTCATTAGCGGCACTTCACCCATGACGACAACCTGGTAATCATCAATGGCAGCAAGGTAGGCGTTCATCACCCCGCGTTGAGAGACACCATTAAAAGCGCCGCTCTCTTCCATTTTCTCGATAAATACTGAAACAGCCGCAAGCCCATCTGAAAACACGATATGTTCATAGGCAGCCTGCTGCGCATTCAACAGGCGCTGGTAGCTAACCAGCTTAAAACCATCAGGAATATATTTGACTACCCAGTTATTCGCCTCATCATGATCCGATACGGGCTTCGATGAGAGGCTCGCCTGAGTCTTATCGATAACGTTGTCAGACAGCATCTGACGCAGATCAACAGGGAGAGTATTATTGAAAATTTCAATCTCTGAGTAGATCATCTGCTCCAGCACCTCACCACTCGCGCTCAGGTGAGCGGACTTCAGTAACAGACCGCTCTGCTGATCGATCCAGAGATGATAACCATATCGAAACTCATCACGCGGGATGATCGCTATTTTCTGGCTCATCCTGCCAGCTACGCGTGACACCTCAGCAAGTGATAGCTGATAATATCGATCGATTTCTCCCAGACCGACATGCAGCACCTTTTCACCCTCGCTCATTCGCTCTCCGTTACCGGAGAGAAGTGATATATCACTGCTAGCGAGCTGACACCTCACATGGTCAGGATTTCGTACCACATCTCCCGCTCTCCCACTAAGTGAACTTAACTGTTCAAACATCCCCTGCTCTCCCCTGGCCCGCACAATCTTCATCACCACCATTTCATCTCTATGACGATAAACAAAGGTGCCTCGATAACTAACCGTATGTTCAGCCTTAACCATTTTCTGCAACCACGCCTTTACCAGTACAGACTCATCTGCGGCGTAGCTGATCCCCATCGGGATCGAAAACAGAAGCAATAATGCGGAAAAACGGTACGATGCGTGCTGCATAGCTCTCAGGAAGGTGTACTATTGGGCTTCATTAGGATAAAACTTCTGCACAGATAGTTGAATGGTTACTGCGCGCTCTCGTATCCAACCAGTCGCGCATACGGCAGCATCGCCCCCTGGGCTGGCATCGCAACCGAATGCTCATTGTGATTGACGATATAGCGATAGAGCTTTTCGTTAGGGATAGGGGAAAGTGGGTAGCGGGGCTGCACCGGCTCCTGTTTCACCTCATGGCTCCATGAGATCTCACTGAGCAGCGGTACTTTGGTGATCTGAGGTGGCTGTGAGACAAACATCTGAGCTGCCGGCTGAGTCGACTGGCTTTGCTGGTTTAACTGGAATAGACCTGTAATCGCAACAGCACTGATAGAGGCTGCAATTGCATAACCTAATACAGGGCTCTTAACCTGACTTACCGCCGGCACAGTATTGGTCACTGCCACCTTCTCGTCACTTGTCGGCTGAGATAGCGGCTCATTTTGATGGGCAGCTTCGCTCGCAATCGCCGCACTGATTCTGGTTGACAAGTCTGGATAGATTGTGTCTGGAAGGTTTTTGCGCATCGCCTCACCAATCAGGTGGTACTGATCCCAGCTCGCTGCGCCGTTTCCGTTGCCTATCTCTGCGATCATCCCTGCATACTCCTGATTGCTGAGCTCGCCATCAACCATCGATGAAACCTTTTCATGAAGGCTATGCACAGCTGCATCCGGGGTGATATCTGGAGAAACAGCTGAAGGAATATCTATTTTCGACATAATTAATACCTAAAATCCAAATCTAGCCACTACTTTTAATTTACCAGTGCTTTCAATTTAGCCTGTATCGTTTCGCGTGCCCTGAAAATCCGTGATCGTACCGTTCCCACAGGACACCCCATCGCCTCCGCGATCTCATCATAACTTAAGCCTTCCAGCTCTCGCAGTGTGATCGCGATCCGTAAATCCTCTGGCAGACTATCAATCGACTCGGCCACCACTCGCTCAATTTCATCTTTAAGCAGCAGTCGCTCAGGTGTTGCGTACTCCTTAAGCGCTGCACTGCTATCAAGTTGCTCCGCATCACTCACATCCATATCGATACCAGGTGGTTTACGCCCTTGCGAAACCAGATGGTTTTTTGCCGTATTGATCGCAATACGATACAACCAGGTATAAAAGGCGCTTTCCCCACGGAAGTTGGGGAGCGCCCGATAGGCTTTAATAAAAGCCTCCTGGGTCACATCGAGCACGTCACCAGAATCATTTAGAAAGCGAGATACCAGTTTGACAATGCGATGCTGATATTTCTTAACGAGAATATCAAAGGCCTGCTTATCGCCACGCTGTACACGTTCAACCAGATACTGGTCCGTTTTACTATCGCCCATGCGGGCAAACCCCTACAACAATAAAGGTTTGACGGCGTTCGCTAATCTTCATACGACAACTTGGATATTATTTAGTTCAGAATTAAATGAAAGAATTATCTGGTATTTCTACTACTTTCACAGTATCAGCCATAGTAATGTATCTATGGCTGCCATTCCAGCAGCGCACAACCACCTAAATATACCCGACTACAACCATCAGGAATACCCCTCGTCCATTTACATCAACATCACGGCGATACTTGCTAGATAACCCTGACTATCCGTAACCGTTCCATTAACGGAGCAGTAGCGAAGAGCGCTAAACTCAAGCATACTGACGCTGCGCTCTGATAAAGGAAGCTTAATGGACACTATCTCTAATTTCTATGAACACCTGGTGATTGATCATATAAACAGGAAGTGTAAAGCGCGTGACCTTAAACTGGATGCGGGTGCCAAACAGGACATCGCCTGTCTCGCACTCAACCAGCTACCACCCCGTTATGTTCGCCATCGTATTGATGCCATCTTCTTTATTCCAGATGATGAGCGCACCCAGATCGACAGTAATATCGATAAAGCGGTGAGCAAAGCTATTGATAAAGTCAGCAGTAACCCCCGCTGACAACATCCAGTCACTAGTGACGCAGGCGGTACCCCTGTTTGAGCAGCTTAATTGCAAATGATGCGAGCCCTGAAAAGGCGACCACCATAATCGCCAGACTTATCCAGGGTGAGGTGTCTGACACGCCAAAAAAGCCGTAGCGAAAACCATCAATCATATAAAAGAAAGGGTTTAGGTGTGAAACGAATTGCCAGAATGGAGGCAAGGAGTGAATCGAATAAAAGACACCGCTCAAGAATGAGAGTGGCATGATCACAAAATTCTGAAAGCCTGCCAGCTGGTCAAACTTCTCTGCCCATATCCCCGCAATAATGCCTAATGTTCCCAATACTGCACTGCCCAGCACTGCGAAAAGCAACAGAAAGAGAAAACTGTGCACCGGTACCGAAACAAAACAGATCGCCACTAGCAACACGCCCACTCCTACGACAATCCCACGGACCACAGCGGCCAGCATAAATGCGAGATAGAACTCCACATATGAGAGCGGCGTTAACAGTACAAACACAATATTCCCTGTTACCTTAGATTGAATCAGGCTTGATGAGCTATTCGCGAAGGCGTTCTGGATGATGGTCATCATCACCAGCCCAGGAATCAGAAAGGAGGTGTAACTGATCTCTTCAAAAACCATCACCCGCCCTTCCAGAACGTGGGAAAAGACCATAAAGTAGAGCAATGTAGTGATGATCGGAGCAAGAATCGTCTGCAACGCCACCTTGTAAAAACGCAGTGTCTCTTTATAAAAAAGCGTATAAAAGCCTCGATTGATCATTCGGAAGCCCTTTTACGTGTCAGCTCAACAAAGACATCTTCAAGATCAGCCCGCTCTGTTTCCAGGTCGACCACCTGGATGTCGACGGCCGCAATGGCGTTGAGTACATCAACGATCGCGTCTTTATCTTTATACAGTTCAAGCCGAATAGTGTGGCCATCGATCTGCTTCACCATTTTGCGGACAGAGGGTGCCAGCTGTTGAGGCAGGGTGACGATCTCTTCTGCCGTTTTAATAATCAGATGCATCTTGTTGCAGATTTCACTCTGCAATAGAGCCGCCCGGGTATCGAGTGCCACCACTTCACCATGGTTGAGGATCGCGATCCGGTCACACAGCTTCTCCGCCTCTTCAAGATAGTGAGTCGTTAATACGATGGTATGTCCTTCCTGGTTTAGCTGCACAACAAAGTTCCACAGCAGCTTACGCAGCTCAACATCGACCCCGGCAGTCGGCTCATCCAGGATCACCACTTCCGGTTTATGGACCAATGCCTGGGCAATCAACACACGGCGCTTCATCCCACCCGAGAGCGCGCGCATATTAGTATTCGCCTTTTCGGTGAGTGCCAGTGCATCTAACAGCTCATCGATCCACTCGCTGTTCTCTTTGCCCAGCCCAAAGTAGCCAGACTGAATCTGCAGCACCTCTCGCACAGAGAAGAAGGCGTCAAACACCAGCTCCTGCGGGACCACGCCGAGCGCACGCCGGGCCTGCCGATAGTCATCAACTACGTGGTGTCCAAGCACTGAAACATCACCTGAATCCGCATGTGCCAGCCCTGAAATAATATTGATCAAAGTCGACTTTCCAGCGCCATTTGGCCCCAGTAAGCCAAAAAACTCACCTCGGTTGATCGTCAGGTCAACCCCTTTCAACACCTCAAGCGAACCATAGGATTTTTTTACATTTCTAATTGAGATTGCAGCGGTCATCTGTTGGCGTTACCCATAAAGTCAGAACGGCATTCTACACTAATCGAGGCTGCTCGGGCGCTGCCATTTGAGAGGTCACTGGCTTTCACCGCGGCTTCTTAAAAATATAGCCCTGCAATGATGACTCAAAGCAGGGCTTATCTCCTCACGCTATTATTTTAAGGGTTATCCGTTATCACCATTACCCTGTTGCGGCCAACGCTCTGCTCACACGGACCCTGTAATCTGCATCGGCTGCTGCAAACTGCGCAAGCATCCGCTCCTGTACATCGCTGGTAGCATGGACAAGCGCCTCTGCAATATTCTCGGCTAACTGATTCTTCTGCTCATCACTCATCAGACGATAGAGCGCTCCAGCCTGTGTGAAATTATCTTCATCTATCGTGTCATAAGGCTTGATCCACGCATCCTCCTCAACAGGCATCGCAGGTTCTGCTACTTCTGGCCGCGGAGCAGGTGCACCTTCATTGATGCGATCATTCGGATAGAAGTTAACCCCTCCTCCCTGGTTGTTATCAGTACCAAAGGCTGGCGGCATACCTGCCATTGCGCCATCCCGCTGATAGTGGTGTACCGGGCAGCGTGGTGAATTGACTGGTAACTGATTAACATTTGCCCCGACACGATAACGATGTGCATCTGGATAGGCCATCAAGCGCGCCTGCAACATTTTGTCAGGCGATGCGCCAATGCCTGGCACCAGGTTGCCAGGGCTAAAGGCGGCCTGCTCTGTCTCCGCAAAATAGTTATCAACATTACGGTTTAACTCTAGTTGACCGATTTCAATCAATTCGAAATCGGCGTGTGGCCACACTTTGGTGAGATCAAAAGGGTTGATATTGTATTCACGCGCCTCGACCTCTGTCATCAACTGCACCTTGACAGACCAACTAGGGAAATCTCCATTATTAATAGCATCAACCAGGTCCTGCTGTGCGCCAAAAGGTGGCAACTTGGCGGCCTCTGTATTCGTCACATTCTTAATCCCCTGATTTGTTTTGAAATGCCACTTCACCCATGTACGTTCCCCTTTATGATTCCAGAAACTCAGGGTGTGCGAACTAAACCCGTGCATATGGCGATAAGAGAGAGGGATCCCTCGGTCTGACATCAGAATTGTCATCTGGTGTAGTGACTGAGGGTTATTTGCCCAGAACTCGAACATTGCCGCCGGATCAGGTGTATTGGTGGCTGGGTTCTTCTTTTGCGAATGGACAAAATCGGGGAATTTAATCGGGTCTCTTAAAAAAAAGACAGGTGTATTATTCCCCACCATATCCCAGTTCCCTTCTTCCGTATAAAATTTTACGGCAAAACCTCGAGGATCTCGGGCATAGTCACTTGAGTCCTGCCCGCCTCCGACAGTAGAAAAACGCACAAAAACATCCGTTTTGCTCCCTTCACACTGAAGAAACTTTGCAATCGTATGTGAAGACATCTCTTTAGTTAAGGTAAAGGTGCCATAGGCACCGCTGCCGCGCGCATGGACAACACGCTCAGGGAGGCGCTCACGATTAAAATGGGCCAGTTTTTCGAACATACGCCAGTTATCAAATGTAAGAGAACCGCGCTCTCCAGCGCTGATACTTGCCTGATCATTGGCAATCGGGGCCCCGTTGGTCGTTGTTAGCGGGCATTTAGATGTCTTCTCCATGTCATCACTCCTAATTTGTTTAACGAAAATTAATGTCGAGTAAGTTATCGGTCAAAACTGAATTCAATCCAATTAATAAATCCTTCGACTTAAATCGAATAAATCGATTTCTGAGGCATTTCAGATATAGGTAGATGAAAATTCAAATAACCTGCAAGCCTGCCCCACTGAAGAGAGCTGCAGGAGATGCTATTAAGAAACATCTGATTAATGTCATTCCGAGAAGTGAAGCGACGAAGAGCAGCCAGGAAGAGTAAAAAGGAGAGTAACAAAGGGGAGGGGCGAAGCGCCGGACGCGCCCTCCTACCCGATATTTATAGACTATGATCAAAAACCAACAGGCGATCCCTGGCCTATTAAGGACAGCCCTTATGGAAAGAGAGCATGTAAAGCAAATAAGCGGCGGTCTGTACGCCTTTTCCCCATTAACGCCAGATATCATTCATGGTTGATGATAGCCCACTTGCCATTGAGGCGCCGAAGCGTTCGACAAAACGCTCCAGAACCGGCTGGTCGTAGGTGTAATCAACAATTTTATCGACTCCGACAATCTCGCGTGCGACATAACTACTACTGCCGAGGGCATCGACCAGGCCGACATCAATGGCCTGCTCACCGGTCCAGACAAGACCACTAAAGATAGTCGGATCATCTTTGAGGCGGTCACCACGCCCCTCTTTCACCACATCAATAAACTGCTGATGGATCGACCCAAGCAGTGACTTGATGTGCTGTGCATCTTCCTCTTTTAGCGGTGAGAACGGGTCCATAAAACCCTTGTTTTCACCTGCTGTCATCATACGGCGTTCGATGCCCAGCTTATCCATCGCATCAACAAAACCAAAACCGTTCATAATTACGCCTATTGAGCCGACGATACTCGCCTTATCAGCATAGATTTCATCGGCGGCAGCGGCGATGTAATATCCACCAGAGGCGCACATATCTGTTACAACCGCATAAACAGGCTTATTGGGGTATTGTCCGCGCAGGCGTTTAATCTCATCGTTAACATAACCTGCCTGCACTGGGCTGCCGCCCGGGCTATTGATGCGCAGAATAATGGCTGCAGAGTTTTTGTTTTTAAAGGCGTCGCGTAGTGCCGTGATGATGCTGTCGGCATTGGCCTCTGTATCGGCGGCGATCGTGCCGCGGATTTCAATCAGTGCGGTATGTTTATGGCTTTTATTTGCAGTGTCACTGAGTTCGTTTGGCACATAGGCCATAAAAATGAGTATGGCGATGTAGGCAAACATCAGCGATTTAAAAAAGATCCCCCAACGACGAGTGCGACGTTGCTCTTTGTGGGCGCTGAAAAGCAGCTCTTCCATCACGCTGCGTTCCCACTTCTCTTTTGAATCACCATTATCGACAGGGTTTTTCCTTTCGCCCATCCAGGGATCACTCTCTTTTGGCGCGGGTGAAGTGGTGTCGTTTTTCATCTCGTCTGACATTATGGTATCCGTACTATCCTGATTGAATGATCTGTTACGTAATTTTAAATAGTGATGCAGCGTTCACGACGGGAGCCTCTACGCGCTGACTTACTTATCGGCGACCGCCTTGCTCACATTAATTCAGTCTTTATACAGCAGTTCACCCACTTCTGAAATATCATTGAGACACGCCAGCGGCCGATGGCGCAGTAAGCGCTCCCGTGAATGCACACCATAGGTGACAGCTAGCGATGCAGTACCCGCCTCCGCGGCCATCTGTAGATCGTATTCAGTGTCACCAACCATCAACGTCTCCTCCGCTGCGACATCGAGAACAGCCATGATCTCCAGTAACATCTGAGGATGTGGCTTGGAAAAGGTCTCATCGGCGCAGCGAGTGATGTGAAAATAGTCGCCAGTGCCGCTCTCCTGCAGTACACGGTTCAACCCTCTTCTGCTTTTACCTGTAGCTACTGCAAGCAGATAGTCATCGCGATGAAGGCGTTGAATCACCGCCAACGCCCCCTTAAAAAACACCGATGCCCCGTGCTTGCCCGCTAAGAAGTGATGGCGATAACGCTCGACAAAGGTGTCGATGAGATCGCCTCCCTCATCTGGGTAAAGCTGGCGAATCGCCTCGGGTAGACCGAGTCCAATTACGTTGCGAAGCTCGTGGTGGCTGCGCTCTGCCAGCGCCAGCTCCGTAATAACATTGGCAAGTGAGTGGGTAATCTGCGCCTCGGAGTCCATCAAGGTGCCGTCCCAGTCGAACACCACCAGTTTAAATTCTCTGTTTATCATTTAAGGAACCTCTAGTTAATTGTCATAACGAGATGTGGTGCGACAAAACCATCGCTTAACCCAACGGTTCATCTCGCATCGAGATTGCTGCCCAGAAAGATTTAGACTTCCAGCGACACCAAAAAGCGCGCCAGATCAGGGCTGAGCGGTGCCGATACGGAAATCTTTTTCTTCGTGGCCGGCAAAATAAAGGTGAGTCTGTGGGCGTGCAAAAATAGCCGTTTCAGCCCCTGCTTTTTCAGTTCTCGATTTATGCGGCGCTGGCCATAGCGCTCATCGCCCAGAATAGGGTGACCCGTATGAGCGGCATGAACACGGATCTGGTG
>DRLG01000319.1 GCA_011053135.1 Chromatiales bacterium | reverse complement strand
TGCGCTTTGAACACGACGAAGTTTACGCCCTGAGACTGGGTGTAGTTATCGTAGCCAGTCAAACGGATGTTGTGGTCAGGATACTCACGACGACAAGATTCCAGCTCATTCACCACATTGTTCAGATCAGTTTCACCAAAGAATGGTAGTTTCCACATGGTCCAGTAGTGATCCATGGCATTTTCTGGCAGCTCGTGCTCGATACCTGGGGTCAGACCTTGCGCCAACATGTAGTTGATCTGCGCATAAACCTCTTCTTGAGTAAATGCAGGAAGGAAGCTGAAGGTCTCCAACGTATTTCTAGTATGGTAATCACCTGTTACAGACATGATTTTTCCTCTTTAAATTTGTATTAAATCGTTTGTTAAAACCAGGCAAGTCGCTTATTGAACGTCCAGCTTGTCAACTGTATCAAATTCAAACACGATCTCTTTCCAGGTTTCCATCGCAATAGCCAGCTCTGGGCTGCTCTTGGCAGCAGCAGTAAGAATATCCTTGCTCTCACGCTCCAGGTCACGACCTTCGTTACGTGCTTTAACACAAGCTTCCAGCGCGACACGGTTAGCAGCCGCACCTGCAGCGTTGCCCCATGGGTGACCCTGTGTACCACCACCAAACTGCAGAATAGAATCATCACCAAAGATGTTCAGCAGTGCTGGCATGTGCCATACATGGATACCACCAGAAGCGACTGCGAATACGCCCGGCATTGAACCCCAGTCCTGGTCGAAGAAGATACCGCGGCTACGATCTTCAGGCACGAAAGACTCACGAAGCTGATCCACAAAACCGAGAGTAGAAGCACGATCACCTTCCAGCTTACCGACAACAGTACCTGTATGCAGCTGATCACCACCAGAAAGACGCAGACACTTGGCCAGTACGCGGAAGTGAATACCGTGATGAGGGTTACGATCAATTACCGCATGCATTGCGCGATGAATGTGCAGCAGCATACCGTTTTCACGACACCAGTTAGCCAGACCTGTATTCGCAGTGAAACCACCCGTCAGGAAGTCATGCATAATGATCGGCATACCCAGCTCTTTTGCATATTCAGCACGCTTGTACATCTCTTCTGGAGTAGATGCGGTAACGTTCAGGTAATGCCCTTTACGCTCACCTGTTTCACGCTCTGCTTTATGAATAGCATCAGCAACGAAGTCCCAACGGTCACGCCAGCGCATGAAAGGCTGAGAGTTGATGTTCTCATCATCTTTAGTCAGATCCAGACCACCACGCAGACACTCATATACTGAACGACCGTAGTTCTTGGCAGAGAGACCCAGTTTAGGCTTGATGGTACAACCCAGCATTG
This sequence comes from Chromatiales bacterium, assembly GCA_011053135.1. GTDB lineage: Bacteria > Pseudomonadota > Gammaproteobacteria > SZUA-140 > SZUA-140 > SZUA-76. The sequence goes on along the minus strand of DRLG01000319.1, from coordinate 4,565 downwards.
GACGGCCGTACTTGTTCAGACGATCACGCTCAAGCTGAATACCGGCAGGAGGACCACCACAGGTCTTGATGTATGCGATTGGGAAGCGGATATCTTCCAGACGCAGAGAGCGCAGCGCCTTAAAACCGAACACGTTACCAACCAGAGAGGTCAGTACGTTAACAACCGAACCTTCTTCGAACAGATCCAGAGGATAAGCGATGAAAGCGTAGAAAGCATCTTTGTCGCCAGGAACGTCTTCAATGCGATAGGTGCGGCCCTTGTAGAACTCTAGATCGGTCAATAGTTCTGACCATACAGTAGACCAGGTACCCGTTGAAGATTCAGCCGCTACAGCAGCAGCAACTTCTTCACGTGGCACACCAGCCTGTCCAACTACCTTGAAACACGCCAGCAGGTCAGTGTCCAGAGGTACATAATCAGGAGTCCAATAAAGATCGCGATATTCTTTTACGCCGGAATCAAACTTGGCCATTTTATTCTCCTACATTCTGTTAATCGAAACGGTTAAAAATCTTATGGTTTGAAGAGTATTGCGGCTGGGTCATTAAAACAAATCGATAGTTTATATGATCCACATCTATAATCATCAATGTCACTAATATTTAAGCAGTTTTTCGCGGGATCAACCCCTCCCGACCTATTCATAACGCTAACGGGAAGCCTCAAACATCCGGTTAGGCACAAATTATTGACACCCAGCTCAGCGCTGACCTGACACCCAGATTTCAATGAGCCAACAATTTTAGCGCTCATTCAACAAATTTCAGACCAGCCCTATTAAATCTAATTACAATCGACTGACACAGATACTGCTTTATGCTAATCGAGCCACATCACGGGCGAACAAAATATAACAGAACCCACAGTAAAATGTGAGTCTTAATGCCCCATCCATCACCTGCAACGGATTATCATCACACCAGATAACGGACGCGCCTCAACCGACATGTGGCATTTTGCACAAACCTGAACAGCAGCAGGTGCTATTTAAAATAGCGACGCGTTTTCTGTGTCATTCGATAGAGCGAGCGAAAATTGTTGAATTGAGAAACCCTGTTGAGCGCGACCCAGCCGATCTGGTGCGACTCATCATTACCCGGAATTGCCAGTGCATCATCGATCTCCAGCAAAAAACGGATATCGTAGTGCTCATGCCTGTTATCGTACTGGTTGGGGTAGATAGTGTGGATATCCACATCGAAAATTTCGCTGCTTAATAGCTTTATATCTTTTACGCTAATACCCGACTCTTCCGATGTCTCCTTAATCACAACATCATGAATATCACTATTTCCGTCAGCGTGGCCACCAGGCTGCAACCAGAGGTCTAGCTTTCGGTGGTGAAGCATAAGCACATGAGTTCTATTCGGGTTGACAACCCATGAAGAGCCGGTGACATGACCCGACTCCAGAGTGCGATCAAAGCAGTTTTTGTTTGACATAACAAAGCGCCGAGTACGCACCACCATGGCGGCCTCTTCCAGAAAAGGTGTTTTGTAGCGCTGCAGTAGCTGCAAAAGATTTTCGCGATGCATGATTTTGTTAATCCGGGGAGACCACACATTACTCTAACTGAATTCCCTATAGCTGTATATCCTGATATTGAATGGTTGTCATCGATGAGAATCAATGCTTTTATTACGATAGTCAGAGAACCGCTGGCATTTGATTTGATACTATCAGCGCTGTCGAGCTGACGGGCACCATTCAGAATAGGCAATGCCTTTGATTGAATATTGAAATGCACTTTTTTAGATAAACTTCTATAAGCTTGGGGCTACCCCTTTCGATATTTCAAGTGTAATGGTCAGCCATTAACATTTATTATGAAGTAGGCAATATAGTTAAAAAACCTTATAGGCATTGGCACAAAATAGTGTGCCGCCCCCATTTGATACGAAATTTTTAAGGTATAACTCACATGGAAACCCCACAAAACGGTATTAAGGGCTTAAAACATTGGCGCTATGACTTGCTGGCAGGAATGCAGGTTGCACTGGTCTCGTTGCCACTGTCACTCGGGATCGCTATCGCCTCTGGCGCTCCACCCGTTACCGGCTTGATCTCGGCCATTATTGCGGGCCTTATTTTTCCTTTTCTTGGTGGCGCCTATGTGACCATCAGCGGTCCGGCAGCGGGCCTTGCGCCAGCGTTATTAGCGGGCATGCTGATGCTTGGGGGGGGCGACCTGGCAGAAGGTTATCCACTATTACTGGTGGCCATCTGCCTCACCGGCCTGCTGCAGATACTGCTCGCCTTTTTCAAAACAGGGAGGTATGCGATATTTCTCCCTGTTACCGTGGTCGAAGCGATGCTGGCAGCCATCGGGTTAATTATCATCATAAAACAGATCCCCCCTCTAATGGGGGCCGTTATGCCCGCCTCTGCAAACATGCTTGAGTCTATCGCTAAACTACCTGGGGTTTTTCTACAGATCGAATGGAGTGTGCTGTTTATTGGTGCGCTCAGCCTTTTCCTTATATTTTACTTGAGCAAATCAAAGCATGAGTGGATGCGTAAAGTGCCGCCGCCACTATTTGTCACCCTCCTTGGCATCTTCCTGGCCTATATTCTCGGGCTTGATGCAAAGCATTTAATCACTATGCCAGATAGCATTTTAGAAGATGGCATTACAATGCCCGCCTTTGGCGATGTGCTGTCACGGCCTGAATTATGGTGGAGCGTTCTGATAGTGGTGATTACATTAACGTTGATTGATGGCGTAGAATCACTGGCAACTATCAAGGCTGTGGATAAAATTGATCCGTTCCAGCGAAAGTCCGACCCCAACGTAACCCTGCGTGCGATGGGTGTCTCTAACTCATTGTCCAGTATTTTTGGTGGTCTGACGATTATTCCCGGGGGCATCAAGAGCCGCACCAATATTGATGCTGGCGGCCGAACATTATGGGCCAACTTTTATAACGCCATATTCCTGTTGATCTTCATGTTTGTGGCGACAGACTTTATCGCAATGGTACCGCTCGCTGCGATCGCCTCCATCCTGATCTATGTTGGCTGGAAACTATGTGAATATAAAGTGTTCACTAAAACCTACTCGGTCGGGCGTGACCAGCTAATTATTTTTATAATTACGATTGTCGCTATCCTTAGCACCGACCTACTCTCCGGCATTCTCATCGGAGTTGCGACTGAAGTGCTACTGCTGCTCTATCTACTGATGCCGTCACTGCGCTATGTACTAACCGGTCGTTTAAGCCTGCAACGTTCAATTTGCCTGCTATGGGATAACCTGAAGAGTATCTTCTCCTCCCCCGTCATTAAAGTGAAAGAGCTAGAACGTGACGGCATAAAACATTATGAGATGACCCTGTCATCATTGGTCTGCTTTAACCTGCTGCCGTTAGATAAAATGCTTTCGAGCCTGCCAGACAAAGAGGGGGTGACACTGATCATCACCGAATCGGGACGCATTATTGATCACACTGCAATGGAATATTTACATCAATTCCAGGAAGAGTGTGTGCGTGATGGGCGTGTTTTTGAACTGATTGGAGTTGAAAACTTTATCCAGTTCAGTAAACACTCTTTGGCCGCCCGCATGCAGGACACAATGCTGGTTAAAGAGCAGGTTCAGCGCAGTGATAGAGAGATCCAGATGGAAAAACTATCACAACGTTACGGGCTCGATTTTAATGCGGAAGCGGTGAGCATTTTGAATGCTGAAGACTTCGTATACTTACGTCGTGGTGCCGATAAAGAGGCGTGTAACACCATGCAGGGCAAGTATCAGGGGGCGAATGTACGTCTATACGATTACAGTCACACATCAGCACCCAATTACTACTCCAAACACTGGCACACCATCATCACATCAAGCTATGCTGCTGATTCAGGTATCAACATACCAGACCTGGTGATCACACCCGGCCATTATCTGGAGCGCTATCTGGTCGATTATGACGAAGTCAACTTGCCAGAAAATAATGCATTTGCTGAAAAATATCGTCTTTTTGCAAAAGAAGGAAGCGATCCACTTTCCTGTATTTCACCAGAATTAATGGAATTTATAGCGAAATTTGACGACTGTTATCTTGAAGTACGCAATGGTGTTATGCTTGCCTTTAGAAAAGATCAGTCGCTGGCAAATGCGGATGAAATAGCGTCACTACTGGCACTGGCTGAAACGTTTAACAGCACGAGCAATCAGTAGCCAGATATGATTAGGCAATAAGGAAGGGCGTAATGTTGTCTCAGGTTTTTTCGATAGCGAATCAGAAGGGTGGCACAGGCAAGACCACGCTAAGCATGAACCTTGCTGTCGGGCTTTCAAAGCGGGGACGCACCCTCATTATCGATGCAGACCCGCAGGGATCAGCTGGCCAATGGGCAGGCCTGTCACCTGATGAGCGCCCATTCCCAGTGTCGGTTATCGCCATCAGCAGTAATTTACCAAGAGAGATTAAACGGATACGTGAAGACTACCAGTACCTGGTTGTTGACTGCCCGCCAACACTTGAAACCGGTGTCGCGCAAAAAGCGATGAGCGTCTCCGACAAAGTGCTTATTCCTATTTTGCCCTCCCCTGTTGACCTGTGGGC
>DRLG01000318.1 GCA_011053135.1 Chromatiales bacterium | reverse complement strand
GGGGCAGGTGCCGGTGGGTGAAGACCAGGTGGCGCATGTCGAGCTGACCCGAGAAGTGGCGCGCCGTTTTAATCATCAGTATGGTCGTGAAGCAGATTTTGTTGAGCGAGCAGAAGAGGCGATCAAAAAGATTGGGAAGAAAAATGCGAAACTCTACAAGGGGTTGCGTAAGGAATATCAGGAACAGGGTGATCATGAGGCGCTGGAGAAGGCGCGTGCGCTGTTAGAAAGCCAGCAGAATATCACGCTGGGCGACCGCGAACGTCTCTTCGGCTATCTCGAAGGGGGAGGCAAGATCATCCTGCCGGAGCCGCAGGCGCTATTGACCCCCACTTCGAAGATGCCGGGGCTGGATGGGCAGAAAATGTCGAAGTCATACGGCAACACCATCGGCCTGCGCGAGGCACCGGATCTGGTCGAGAAGAAAATGCGTACCATGCAGACCGATCCGGCCCGTGTACGTCGCACCGACCCCGGCAATCCCGAGGTCTGTCCGGTGTGGGGATTTCATCAGATCTACTCAACCGATGAGACCCGTAAGTGGGTGGTCGAAGGGTGCCGCAGTGCCGGCATCGGCTGTATTGATTGCAAACAACCAGTGATCGATGCTGTAATCGCAGAGCAGGCACCGATTCATGAGCGGGCGATGGAATATATCGAAAACCCCAATCTGGTACGCAATATTATCGCCGAGGGCAGTGAGCGCGCACGTGAAGTGGCGCGCGAAACGCTGGATGAAGTGAGGCAGGTGATGGGGCTTGCAGACAACCATTAATCAGTACGCCAGGGGTTTTAGCTAATATGGTTTCTGAATTTAAGCCGAGTGTTGGTGCTGATGAGAGTGAGGCGGTGGTGCAGCCGCCAAGCCAGCAGGAGATGCCCTTTGCCATTGTGCAGGGCAAGAGCATCAGCGAGCCGCCGCAGGATCTCTACATTCCACCCGATGCGCTGGAGGTATTCCTGGAGGCCTTTGAAGGGCCGCTTGATCTTCTGCTCTATCTGATCAAACGTCAGAATCTCGATATTCTCAACATTCCGATTGCCGAAATCACACGTCAGTACATGGCGTACGTCGAGTTGATGAAAGAGTTGCAGCTAGAGTTGGCGGCAGAATATCTGGTGATGGCGGCGATGCTGGCGGAGATCAAATCGCGCATGTTGCTGCCACGCCCGGTCGAGGTGGGTGAGGAGGATGACCCGCGTGCCGAGCTGATTCGACGCCTGCAGGAGTATGAGCGTTTCAAACAGTCTGCCGAGGAGATTGAGGCGATGCCACGCGTCGATCGCGACATCTTCCCGATTTCGATCAAGGCGCCTGCAAGCAATGTTGTGAGGCTGGAGGCGAAGGTAGAGCTGTCGGAGATCTTGCTCGCCTTTCAGGAGATCATGGCGCGCGCAGATATGTATACCCACCACCAGATCAAGATGGAGCCGCTGTCGGTACGTGAGCGGATGACAGAAGTGCTTGATCTCATCGATACCGAAAAATTCACCGACTTTTCAGCCCTGTTCACCCCGGAAGAGGGGCGCATGGGGGTGGTTGTTTCACTCCTGGCGATTCTGGAGCTGGTGAAAGAGTCGCTGCTTGAACTGGTACAAACTGAAAACTATGGCCCCATCTACGTAAAGGCACCACAAAATGTTCACGAGCCAGATGAATCACACACAGCTTAAAAATATCATTGAGGCGGCGATCATGACCGCGAATACCCCTGCTTCAATGGACTACCTGCTGCGCATCTTCACCGAAGAGGAGCAGATCGGCCGCGAAGAGATCAACGCAGTGTTAGCTGAGCTGGAAGCGGAGTGCGAAACGCGCGGCGTTGAGCTGAAGCAGGTGGCGAGCGGCTACCGCTACCAGGCGAAGCCGTCACTAACCAGCTGGCTTTCTCGCCTCGATGTTGAGCGTCCATCACGTTACTCACGCGCGCTGCTGGAGACACTTTCGTTGATCGTCTATCGTCAGCCGGTCACGCGCGCCGAGATTGAAGATGTGCGAGGCGTCGCCGTCAGCTCATCCATCATCAAAACCCTGCTGGAGCGTGAATGGGTGCGTGTTGTCGGCCACCGTGATGTGCCGGGGAAACCGGCGCTGTACGGCACCACGCGCCAGTTTCTCGACTACTTCAATCTTAAGAGCCTCAGTGAGTTACCACCGCTGGCTGAGATTCGCAGCCTGGATTCGATTCAGAGCGAACTTGAGCTGAAGATGGCGGGTATTGGCGCTGAGGGTGAGGCGGCCAATGCCGAGTCGATCGATGGCGAGCCGAGCGCCGAGGAGGGAGGGGATGGTGCTGAGAAGATTGCAGATCGTGATGGTGATAACGCCTCTGAAGAGGGTGCGGCCGAAGTCGAAAGCGAACAGGTTGAGGGCGACTCTGTTGCGTCAGATGGTGCGGATAATGGCGATGAGCCGCTGACTGAAGCGGGTGCTACCGCGGTGGAGACGGCGTCGGTGGTCGATGAAACAGAGGATGGTAAAGATCCACTCGCTGCCAGAGCGGGTTGAGATAATCGATGAGTGAGCGAATTCAAAAGGTACTGGCGCAGGCTGGCCACGGTTCACGTCGCCAGGTCGAGGCGTGGGTGCAGGAAGGGCGGATAACCGTCAATGGTAAAGTGGCGACACTGGGTATTCCTGTTACTGAAGACGATAAAGTGCTGCTGGATGGCAAACAGCTGCGCCTGAAATTCAAGCAGGAACTGCCGCTCAAGGTGATCATCTATCACAAACCGGTGGGTGAGATCTGCACTCGCAACGACCCGGAGAAGCGCGCCACGATTTATGACAACCTGCCAAAATTACGCGGTGGACGCTGGATTGCGGTGGGCCGTCTTGATGTGAATACGAGTGGCCTGCTGTTATTGACCACCAGCGGCGAGCTTGCCAATAAGCTGATGCATCCATCGAGCGGGATCGAAAGAGAGTATGCCGTGCGTGTGCTGGGCGAGGTTGATCGTGACATGCTTAAAAGCATGCGCGAAGGGGTGGAACTTGATGATGGAAAGGCCGCCTTTGACTCCATCCGCGACGCCGGAGGGCAGGGTGCCAACCACTGGTATCACGTGATTCTCAAAGAGGGGCGCAAGCGTGAAGTGCGCCGCCTGTGGGAGTCGCAGGGGGTTACCGTGAGCCGCCTTATTCGTGTCCGTTTTGGTGATATTGTGCTGCCACGTGGGCTGGCTGCCGGAAAATTTGTTGACCTGGATATGGTGAGTCTCAATAAATTACTGCGAACCGTTGATATGCCCGCGATTGAAAAGAGAGAGGGTCGTCGTGATGCACGCACAGGAACGCGCGCGAAACCGAAGCTGGATGAGAAACCAAAGAGCCGGAAACGGTCAAAACCGAAAGGTTATACGCCGGTTGCACGACGCAAAAAACCGGCTAAAAAGAGGTGATGCGGCAGTCGCCTCTATTCTGATCATGAATGACATAGCAAACAGGGATGTGCTAGATTATATTAACGATACTATGTGGTTTTCAGCCACAGATGACGCGTTGGCAATTCTAATTATTAGCGTTCCAGAGGACAGTCTTTAAAATGCCTAAAGTTGAGTCAAAATATTCGCTTCCCCCTCATCCGCTGCTGAATGACTACTACCGAGATGAAACGGAAAGAAAGAAAATGGTAAAGCAGCTGTTTGACTCGACTGCCAGCCATTACGACTGGATAAACAAGGTGATGAGCTTTGGTACCGGTGAACGCTATCGTTATGAGGCGCTGGAGCGGGCAGGGCTCGGGGTGGGGCAGTCTGTGCTGGATATCGGTTGCGGGACAGGTGTGCTGGCGCGGCATGAGATGGAGCTTGTCGGGCCAGATGGCACTGTTCTGGGAGTCGATCCCAGTTTTGGTATGTTACAGCAGGCGCAGGGTCGTGGCGTTGAGTGGGTGACGATGGGACGAGGGGAATGTTTGCCACTGCAGGATCAGCAGTTTGACTTTATCAGTATGGGTTACGCCTTACGCCACGTGGTCGATCTTGGTGAGGCGTTTACGGAGTATTATCGCGTATTGAAACCTGGTGGCACGGTGTTACTGCTGGAGATTTCGCCACCAGCCTCACGCATCGGGTATCAGTTAATTAAGTTTTATATGAAATATCTTATTCCATTGATTACCCGCCTCGGTGTCAGGGATAAAAATGCCCAGCTATTGATGTCCTACTACTGGGACACGATCGAGCAATGTGTTCCGCCGCAGATGATCCTGGAGGCGCTGGAAGCTGCCGGTTTCGAAAAGGTGAAACGGAACGTTCAGTTTGGTGTGTTTAGCGAATATACAGCCTCTCGCCCAGCGTAATGAGTCTTCCCTGAGAGGCTCTAAACGGCATACAGTTTAGCAGTGAGTGGCAATTCGACTGGTTGCTGAGTTTAATCCTCTATCGCCTTAAATTTAGCGACAACCTCAAACGTTTTATCGCCACGCTTCATCAGGAGTGGTAACCAGGTGCCGTGCGGGGTACGCTGAACGATGGCGATCACCTGAATCATACGGGTGATTTTTTTACCGCCAGCCTTTACAAAGATATCCCCCTTCTGCAGGCCAATACTTTCGGCAATACTATCTTTAACAACCTTGGCGATGCTGACTTTGTCTGCATCTTCTTCAAGATAGACACCGAGTTTGGGTTTCTGCTGCGCTGTCTTCTCCTGCATGGTCATGCCGACAACGGCATCAGCGAACTGGCTATCGATCCCTTCACAGCCGAAGTCATCGTGCCACGCAATCATGGTGGTGATATCTTTCAGGCCAAGTGATTTAAGCTGGTCCGGGATTCCGTAATCGTTGACCACATGGCCACTACCCATCACGCCGACAAAGAGCAGAGAAGGGTCCTTTTCTACTTCACGAAAGATGAGCTGCGCCATTGCAGCATCCCATAATGTCTGCCCTTGCAGAAAGCGTTTAAAGCCGGGGCTCTCAAGATCTGCTCTGGTATCTTTTTCACCTTTTTTCGCCCCAGGTTTATGGGCGCCATGCTGTTGATAGATGGAGATTAGCAGGTTTTTATAACCTTCACCCGGCGGTGAGGGGTCGGTGACACCCTCTCGATCCGCTTCACTGATATTCTGCCACCCCTGTTTACGAACCTTTTTAACCAGCTCTCGGCTCACATTAAGTGCATAGATCGGCACCTGATTCATGCGAGCGAAGTGAAACAGTGGCATGTAATATTTGGCATCAAAGTTCCAGAACTGCTGCCAGCCAGTCTGTTCCAGAAAGGCTGCTTCGCTTAGCTCACCGGCAATCCAGCTATCCAGTATCGGTTGTACCTGACGTGGAAACATCTCGAAGCCGATCGCCATGTTAGGGTTGAGCGTATGCAGTGCGACCAGGGTGTGCAGCTCCCACCGTTGATGGTCTCCCTGTGCGTGATGTTCGCCGAGTAAAACCACGCGACTTTGGGCCGCCTTTCTAAGGAATTTATTCGCATCGAGCAGCCCCATGTCAGCCGGGTTGTACCACTGGTTGGGAGCTATGCAGCTGTTATCACGCTTATCACTCTGATCAATGAGCGGGTGAGGGTCGGCGGCAATTGCGGCCGACATGGTGCCGACAAGAAGGGGGGTGATAAGGGTGGTGCGATATAGCCGCCGAGTCACATTTTTCCAGAAGGTCATTGCCGCGCATAATCGATGCATGTTGTGGTCCTATTCAGGTCATAGTCGTTAATACAGAGACATACTATATTGATCGCTTGTGGCATGTAAATCGCGACGGGAAAGAGGAGCAGGGTTTAGTTAATACCGATCGCCTTGCGCGCGGCCATCGCTGCGGTGATGGCCGCGCCAGGCTCCTGGTCGATCACTGTGAAGTGGCCCATTTTGCGTGCGGGGCGGGCGGATGCCTTGCCATAAAGGTGCAGTTTCAGGTTTGGAATCTGATGGAGCAACTGCCAGCTGGGCTCACTGCTGCTTTCGCCTTGAAACCATAGCTCACCCAGCAGGTTGACCATTACCGAGTTGCTATGGAGTGATACTGAACCAAGGGGTAACCCACACAGGGCGCGTAACTGCTGCTCGTATTGGCTGGTAACGCAGCCATCGATGGTGTAATGGCCACTGTTGTGTGGGCGCGGCGCGATTTCGTTGATTAACAACTGACCATCGCTAACAAAAAACTCAACGGTCAGTACGCCAACATAGCCGAGTCTGGCGGCAAGCTCGCTGGCCATCTGTTCGGCCTGTTGCTGGAGTGCTGGCGTTGTGCGAGCGGGTACTACGGTCACATCAAGGATGCCGTTACGGTGACTGTTTTCTGCCAGGGGAAAACAGCGGCATTCCCCATCGGTGGTGCGGGCGAGTACAACAGAGACCTCAAGATCGAGCTGCAGCAGCTTCTCCAGCACACAGGGGGTTGAAAATTCACGTTGCGCAGCCCGGGCCTCCCTGGCCGATGCGACGCGCGCCTGCCCTTTACCGTCATAACCGAAGCGTGCAGTTTTCAGGATGGCTGGGAAAATATCATCCGGTACATTATTGAGGTCGTTTTCATCGACAACCGGGATGAAGGGGGCGGTGTTAAAGCCGTTGTCGCGCAGGAACTCTTTTTCACGGATGCGATCCTGCGCAATCGAGACGGTGTCGGCTGTGGGGGAGACCGGCATCGTCTGCGCCAGCTGTTCGAGCACGGTGGCGGGTACATTCTCAAATTCGGTCGTGGCCGCCGCGCAATGCTGGCTCAACTGTAACAGTGCATCGTGGTCATCATAACTGGCAATAATATGGCTGTCGGCAATCTTGCCTGCGGGGGCACCGGCATCGGGGTCGAGCACCATCACTTTATAGCCCAGCTCATGCGCTGTATGTACGAAAAAGCGACCGAGTTGACCGCCACCGAGAAGCGCAAGTGTTGCCGGTGGGGCGATGGGTGACGGCTTCATGGCTTGTCGTCGAGCGCCATCGCAAAGACTCGTGCTTTCTGCTTCTCGCGAAAATCAGCCAGTTTCTGCGCTAACGCAGGCTCTTCGATGGCGAGCATTGAGATCGCAAACAGTCCGGCATTGGCCGCACCCGCCTCACCAATCGCAAATGTTGCGACCGGAACGCCTCTGGGCATCTGGACAATCGACAGCAGTGAATCCTGCCCTTTGAGATATCGGGAGGGAACCGGCACACCGAGCACCGGCAGGGTGGTTTTGGCGGCGATCATCCCTGGCAGGTGGGCCGCACCGCCTGCGCCGGCGATGATGACCTTGATGCCGCGCGCCCGGGCTTCATCGGCAAACTCGAACATCAACTCTGGTGTGCGGTGGGCTGAGACCACCTGTGCCTCATAGGTAATGCCGAACTCGGCCAGCGCTTCGGCGGCCAGACGCATCACTGGCCAGTCGCTATTACTGCCCATGACGATCGCTACCTGAACCTGATGTTGTTGCATGAATGCCTCACTTAAGCTCGTATCTAATTGAATGGTCGACATTATACCTGATGCCGAGAGGCTGTGGCAGGCCACTCTTAAGGTTGCGCCCCACCTTCAGGTCACAGGCTTTAATGCCGCTACGTTTGAGGACAAGGAGTTTTATATGCAATGAAAATGCACGAGTCAGAATGAAAAAACCATTATTTAATATCCCAGCACGAAGCGCGTCAGGGGTAACTGAAATAGACGTGCGTGAAAAACCCCTCAGCAGCTGGATTGAGGCGCTGCCGTTGATGGACTATGAGTATAGTTGTGAACAGGTAACGGGAGTGCTGAGCCATATTAATCGCCATCAAATAGAGGTTGTGCAGCGTTTTAAGGCGATGACATTGCTGTCGAACCGAGTGGATAAGCTCCATAAATTAACACCACGAAATTTTGATAATGACTCGCTGCCGTTATCAGAAAAACAGCTCGAATCAAAACAACGTCCGCTCTCACTATTATCAGAATGTGCCATTGGCCATAAGATTGTTGTTGCGGATTTAGTGGAAAACAGAAAGCTACTGGCGAAACATAAAAAAGCGCTGTTTTTATCGATTGTCAAAGCGATGCATTATATGTCGCTAGAGCTGGTTGAGCGCTTTTTGTCCTATCGTCTGCCGCTAGATGGCACCTGGCAGGACTTTCATAAACTCTATGCGATCTCGGAACAGATGGGGATTCTCAACATTGCGACGAGTGGAACTGCGGTAAAAGGTGAAGCCTCTATTACGATTAGTGGGCTCTATAAAAAGATACTTTTACTCTCGTTGGCTGATTTTTCACGCCTGATGAATGGAGAGGCGGAAAAGCTGTATAAGCAGCTGGCAACGTGGTCAACATTTACCTCGCTCTCTCCCCTTGATGATAACTTTCGAGAGGGGATCGTGGTTGATCTTGGTATTGATGCCCCTGCAAACCATCTCTTTTCTGAGAAGCCGCTTAAATTTATTAATGGGCGACTATTTGATATTTCTCGTTTGCTGACATTTATGGATGAGCAGATAGATCTTCTTACAGAGCAGGGGCAGAAAGGTAGCAACATGTTAAGCGCACGTGCAAAACAGGCGATGTACATCCGTCTGCGTTTTACCTGGGGGACACGTTGTGAGCGGGGAGCAGCACGTGACTCAATCAATAAACCAGTGAAGCTGATTTCAGGGCTACATGACTGTCATCGTGGGCTAAGTGCCGATGCTCATTTTAATCCTGAACACGATGAATTGCGTCTCGATCCTGAGTGGAACAGGGCTGATGATACGGTACAGAGACTGGATGAACTATCCCTGGTGCCAGAAGATGAAAACCCATGGATAAAGGATGAAATTGAAGCGCGTGTGGCATCAAACTTTAGCAGCCGCCGTATCTCTCAGTTTGATCAACAGACAAAACAGGATGCATGGGAAAAGATCTATGCGAATCAAATGGCGGAGATGGGGCGTCTGCAGCGGGAGTCAGCTCTATTGATAGTGACCGACTGTCTGCAGGTTGACACCAGTTCTGGTGGCATGGCTATTGTCTGTAGTGGTGATCAAATCGGCGCATCACTTGCTGTCGGTAAGGTGGTAGCGGTTGCTGACAATGATAAAGAGGATCGATGGCAGACCGGGGTTGTGCGCTGGCTGGTGATGTCATTAAACAGTGATATTCGCTGCGGTATTCAGACCCTCTCCGATTGCGCTGAGACCATTGCGACCCGGTCGATTAAAGGAGCAGGGGAGAACAGTGAATATCTACGCGCACTCATGATCCCGGCAGAGGGCGACTACCCTGCAAGTGTAATTGTACCCGCCGTTGTCTATAGTACAAATACAGTATTAAGTGTGGTCACCCAGAAAGCACTAAAGTATATCGTGTTGACTGAGCTGCTTAACAATAGTTCTAGCTACAATCAGTTCTCATTTGAAGAGATAGATAAACCGGCAATGGGGATTAATCTTAAAGCAAAGATTGACCATGATCGGCGCTCGCTTTAACAGGGTTTTGTAGAGCTGGAACCTGTATAAGCTGGTGGGGATGTTGTGATTGGCGGTGAGTGCCGGAGAATAATTTCTGCTTCAAAAGCGCCGCAGGCCTTTCCGTAGCGGCCGATGGTTGTCTGGTATTCTGGGTCGAGCCGGCATGTTCCTAGCGGATTCCTGCTAACTTTCCAGTAGGCGCATTGACCACATTTTGCATGACTATAATTGCTGGATGCCATAAACCTGTCCCTGGTTATTTTGAATGGAGATTGACACTTCGAGGTTCTTTGCTGAAGTGAGAGCGCCTCTGTTTAGGAGTCATTCATAGAACCGTTTGCGGCATGGTGTGGTAATAGTTTAGCGTTTTGTGAAATCATTTCATCTATCTCTGAAATAGAGGTCGTTATTAGTGCTACATTGGGGCGCGACGTCAATGATTTGTCGGCGTAGACAATAATGGGGATATTAAAGATAATCGCCCTCTGGTATAGGGCTGTTTCCATTCGCGCCTGGCTATGGGTGAAAATCCGGGTGACATTTTTCAGAAAACTCTTAAGGAGAGCATCATGAGCGCAACGCAAGGATCATTAGCCGAAGAGGCGAACCGTAGTGAGGGGGAGGCCTTACAAAGCGGTAGTTTTCTTGAACGTTTTGATAGCACACCTGAAGCAGAGCAGTGGCCACTGGTGCGTAGTTGGATAAACAACTACCCCATCCCTTTTTTCAAAGAGTTGCGGGAGAGCCGCCCGATACTCAAAACACCCGTTTGCACCCTAATCGCCCGTTTTGATGATTTCAATGAGGCGGTGAGTATTCCCAACACCTTTACCGTGGCACTTTACAAGCCGAAGATGGGTGATTATCTGATGGCTGAAGATGACACCCCGATGCACAATAATGAGAAAGCGCTCATGATGTCGCTACTAAAGCGTGAAGATCTGCCGAAGATTCGTGAGCTGGTTGCGACACGGGCAAAAGAGACGCTGGATTGTGCCAATGGCGAGATCGACCTGGTACCCAATTACGGCCGCACCGTACCCACGGCGATGGTGCAGGAACATTTTGGACTGGATGGCATCGACCCTAAATACCTTATTAAATGGTCTTACTGGAATCAGTACGATACGTTTCATAACCAGTTCTTTCATAATGAGCCTGACCCTGAGGCGATCATTCAGAATAGAAAGCGTTCCAATCGTTGGCTCGGCCTCTATATTGGCGTTCTGATCGCGCGTAAATGGGTGATGAATAAACTAGGCAGATCGAAAGATGATGTGGTTTATCGCATCTTGCAGGTAGAGCCGCCTGAAGGGGTAAAGTTTAATATTTTACGTCAGGGGATCAATGCGGGTGGTCTGTTGATCGGTGCTGTAGAGACGACCTCAATGGCGGTGAGTCAGGCGGTCGAAGGCATTCTGAGTCGGCCTGAGGTGTTTGCACTGGCACAGGCGGCGGCCAAAGAGGGCGATAATGAAACCTTTGACCCGATTGTGTGGGAGGCGTTGCGCTTTAATCCCGC
>DRLG01000317.1 GCA_011053135.1 Chromatiales bacterium | reverse complement strand
TTCATTCCACGCTACAGACGACTCCCTGCAGCAGACCTACGACATCATGTACGCCACCTATTCGCGTATCTTTGAGCGACTGGGGCTCGATTTTCGCGCAGTACTGGCCGACACCGGCGCTATCGGTGGCAGCGCCTCTCATGAGTTTCATGTGCTGGCCGACTCCGGTGAAGATGCCATCGCCTTCTCATCCGACAGCGATTACGCCGCCAACGTTGAGCTGGCCGAAGCGGTCGCACCCAGCAGCGAACGTGCAGCGCCTGCCGAAGAGATGACGACCATCGCAACCCCTGGACAGCAGCGAATTGAAGAGGTTGCCGAGTTTCTGAAAGTCGAGCCATCCGCAATCCTTAAAACGCTACTGGTAAAGGGTGTGGATGATAGCGTGGTTGCGCTGGTGCTGCGCGGCGATCATGAACTGAATGTGCTCAAAGCGGAAAAGCTGGCGCAGGTCGAAGCTCCCCTTACCTTTGCCACTGCCGAACAGGTAAAGGCTATCGCCGGTTGCGAGCCGGGCTCCGTTGGCCCCAGAGGACTCACCATCACCTTGATCGCAGACCACAGCGCAGCGCATGCAGCCGACTTTATCTGTGGTGCCAATCACGATGGCCAGCATCTAAGTGGCGTCAACTGGGGCCGTGACCTGCCGCACCCGGCCACTGCGGATATCCGTAATATCGTTGCTGGCGACCCCTCACCGGATGGCAACGGCACATTGTCGATCCGGCGCGGCATAGAGGTTGGTCACATCTTCCAGCTCGGCCAGAAATATAGTGAAGCGATGGAGGCGACCTGCCTTAACGAGCAGGGCAAAAAAGTGACGATGACAATGGGCTGTTACGGCATCGGCGTGTCACGAGTGGTTGCGGCAGCTATTGAGCAGAACAACGACGACGGCGGCATCATCTGGCCGCAGGCGATTGCGCCATTTCAGGTGGCGCTACTTCCGCTCAATATGCATAAATCCCAGCGTCTGCGTGAGGCGTGTGAAGCGCTCTATGAACAGCTGACGGCTGCGGGTATTGAGGTGCTATTTGAAGATCGCAAGGAACGCCCCGGGGTGATGTTTGCCAATACTGACCTCATCGGCATTCCTCATCGGCTGGTACTGGGTGAGCGCGGCCTTGATGGGGGTATCATTGAATATAAACATCGCCGCGACGCAGAAACAAGCGAGATTCCACTGGCAAAGGTCATCGACTTTATAAAAAACCGGCGATAATCACTAAAGCAACAACATCCGCCTGACGATCTATTGGGTAGCATTATCGCAGCGGATGTTTATGTTTAATCGATTCAAACAAATTTCTCTTTCATCACACTGGCTATGGGTGCTGGCGCTCTGCTACCTGCTCGCCACCCCACCACTGCAGGCAAAAGGGCAGGCTCTCGATCCAGAGCTGCGTAACCTGCTGGTGAGCGCCATTAATGACAGCGACAGTTTTCAGGATCGTTTTGATGCCGAGGTGTGGCTGCTCGACATGTCAAAAAGACTACAAAAGCGTGTGCGTAAACAGAACCATAAACAACAGCTACAACTGCTCAAGCTGATCCATGCCGAGGCGACACGCGCAGCACTGCCACCCGAACTGGTTCTGGCGGTAATTGAAGTTGAGAGTAATTTTGATCGCTGGGCACTCTCTCACGCCGGTGCTCAGGGGTTGATGCAGGTGATGCCGTTCTGGCTTAAGGAGATTGGGAAACCGGATGACAACCTCTTTCATGTACAGACCAACCTGCGCCTTGGCTGCACCATCCTCAAATATTATCTCGACAAGGAGAACGGTGACCTGACTCGCGGACTGGCGCGCTATAACGGCAGCCTGGGGCGGAACGTCTACCCTAATAAGGTGTTTGAGGCGCTACGAAAACGCTGGTACCGACAGTAACAGCACACCACCTCTACAGGCTGACTTAATAGTCGCTCGAATCGTCTCGCGCTATTTCAAGGTGCCGGTGATAAACCGAGTCCTGTATCAAACGCTTACGAATGGAGGCTAGCCAGCTAGCATCAAAGGTACAGCTGGTTAACACCTCCTGTAGAACGATTCGCTGCGCGTCCAGATCCGCTCGCAATAAGCAGCGCGCTTTAGACCTGGCGAGTATTTGTGTTGGTGAGTGGCTCTCTATCTCCCACTCATTCAATACGATCACCTTCATTAACGACTCTCTGATATGGCTGTTTGCCATTTTTAACTCGGAGAGTTCAATCGTCTCAACCAGCGGCACATATGTTTCATCCTTCTCAAACCACGAAAGAGCTGGCATTGAGGCAACGATAAAAAATAGAACAAAAATAGGGCGCATCACTTCATCTCTAATAACAATATTCAACATCATGAGACTTATTGTTGAGTCTCATCATTTAAAACAGATGAGACCTTTGCACGATTGTTCTTTTCTCCTATGGCGGTGTTAAAAGCGTACTCAATCGGTCATTTATAGCCATAAACTCCCTCACTCCGTGCGCTTTTGCCTGGCCAGAGTACAAAATTCCTGCTCGTGCAAAGGTCTCAGATAATAATTTAAACAGCAAAAGGGGCGGAAAGAATTTTACACCATCACTGCGGCCCAATGGTACTCCGCCGCCAGCCATGCTCGTCACTATACTGTAGCTCAAATGCAGGCCAGTAATGGTTGTCCAGCTTTAACGTCAGCATGGTCTCTTTACCATTCAGGTTTAATAGTTTAACCCGCACCGATTCACGCCCGGCGATCTCCTTTAAGCGGGCAACAAAGCCATCAAGATCCCGAATCGCGACACCTTCCAGCTCTGTCAGTATAGAAGAAGGGTAGACGCCATAATGTGCTGCGGGACTCCCCTTCCAGGTCCACGAGATGTAGAGGCCGTCATCATTGCGCCCCCGTTGTGCTGCTATTTCACGCTGCTGGCGATGAAAGATCGCCCCTGCCCAGCTGACAATCCGACTTAAGCCGATGCCGTCCAGCGCTTCTGTCGGCAAATCCACTTCGACTATCTCACCCCGGCGTAGCACCGTTACCTTCAGCTCGGCCTGCTGTGCGGCACGCTCAACCTCAAGAAAGGTCGTCACCACACGGCCATCTATCGCCAGTAGAAGATCCCCCTCTTCCAGCAGACTGGCAGCCGGGGTTCCCGCGACCACGCGCTCCACATGCAGCACATGGCGCTGCTCTGGATCGTGAGCCTCCATCTTCAGCGCCCATTCAGTATCAAGGCCACGCTTACGCGCCTCATTCAACGGCATAAAATTCAATTCGCTCGATATGGTGCGGGTGATCGCCGTTGATGTCGCCTGCTGCTGACGCTTTAACAGGTCCTGCACCAGCTCTGCAGAGACTCCGATCACCATACTGCTAAATTTATTATTACGCTGATAACCAAAGCTGGACCATAGCGCCTGCACTGCTCCTTCGTGATCGGTTAACACCCCTCCCACTGTGTTGGCCTGACTGGTCAACGAGATCACTTCAACATTGGTGGCGCGATAACGTGGCACTGATGGTAGCGGCAGACTAAGCATATCGATTTCGGCAACGGTGGTTTTATGAGCGATCAGTTTATGATTCATTTTTGTGCCGACCAGCCACACATCATCCCCCGGGGATAACCCTTTATCAGAGAAGGTGACGTTACGCACCGGGGTGTCGCCAATCAATGCCGGATCGTAGGAGACCATCGCAATATTATGCAGAGGGTGAATGTATTCTATTTTTCCCGGCACCTCTAACGAACCGGCAAAGATGATCGCCACATCACCCATCGTAGTTGGCACCGTATCGCGATCCACCAGCACCCAGCCGCGCTGGGCATCCACCACCAGACCCGCACCGGTGTAACGGGTATCGCTGATTCCCTCTACCACATAGGGCATATCAAAGTTCACCTGCACCAGCGACTGAGCCATCCGCTGCAGCGCCGGAATTGTCGAGGTGATAAAGCGTGTAGTGCCTGGCTGTTGCTGGGTAACCGCCGTCTGAGCTGGCCACTCCTCACACGGCCACACCCCTGTTTTGTCATCACGGTGACAGGTCGCGGCGATAAACCAGCGGCGATCCATCGTGACAATACGCTGCATCTGCTGTCGTGGATTGATCAACAGAAAAAATCGTACTGAAAAACGTTCACCATCGCTCAGAGTCTTTAATATCGCCTCTGCATCATCGATCGTTTTGACGGGCTGCCCGGCGATTGAGGTGATCACACTGCCGCGCCCAATCGACTCATTGCCAAAGGCGTAACCACCGTAAGCGACATAAAGGCCAGAAACCGGGATATGAAAACTGCGCGCCTGCTGATACGAAAGGTCATGCAGAATGGCTCCACCAACATCGATATAACGTGACGGTGTGATCTCATCCAGATCCTGCACCTTAAGCGTCACTTCAAGCTGCTCACCAGCGCGTTCAATGGTGACGGTAATCGCCTCCCCCACATGACGATCAAGCATCGCCTCCAGGGAGACAAAATGGCGAATCCATTCACCATTTATTTTTAACAGGATGTCACCCGCTTCCAGCAACCCTTCCGCAGGGCCTT
This sequence comes from Chromatiales bacterium, assembly GCA_011053135.1. Taxonomy (GTDB): domain Bacteria; phylum Pseudomonadota; class Gammaproteobacteria; order SZUA-140; family SZUA-140; genus SZUA-76. Next base: position 4,334 of record DRLG01000317.1, on the reverse strand, counting down.
GCGGCACATAATATGCGACGGTCAGCAGGCCGATAGCATCGGGATCCTGCGCACGCACCCGCTGTTCGCTTTTATCACTCAGTCCGAGACGGTGCAGCTCATCATAAGGCTGGTACTGAAAGGTTGTCTGCAGGGTGCCGCGTTCGATCTTCTCCCCCTTGCGGAGAAGTTCGAAGGCGTGGACGACACGATCAAGCGGCAGATAAAAACTGGCGGCATTGCGCATATTGCCGCCGGCGTTGAGGGCGATCACATTACCCTCAATATCAATTACGGGAGCACCCGATGAGCCGCCGCTGGTGGATGAGGCGGCCTGAATATAGAAAGTATTAAAATCGTTAAAACCACCCGGGCCATATGCAGGCGCCTGGCGATCGAGCCGCGCAATGGTACCCGAAAGAATCGAAAGCTGCTCGCCCCCATCATTCCCTACCACCTTGATTTCACGGCCGCGCTGCACCCCCTCCGGCAGTAGTTTTAGCGCCTCGGGTTTGTTATAGGTGAGCGCTTTCGGATCATATTTGAAGAAGCCAAAATCGTGGATGGGGTCTCGGTAAATCGGTATCAGTTTGATCTCTTCTCGATTCAGGAAGATACCCTTGGCCACTGTCGGCCCCGGCTGTACCACGTGACGGTTGGTTAACACAATGCCCTGCTCGGCATCGATCACAAAACCGGTCGCCTCCACCGAGTTATTGATACTGGTATCAAAAGAACGCGGTGCATCTACCCGTATCGCCAGCACCGCCTGCGCTACATGATCAATCGCCTCTTCCCAGCGCTGCTCTTCACTGGCCTGTAGTGGCGTCATCACCCCCACAAAGATTAACAACGAGAAGAAAAGTGCTTCAAACTGGGGCAAGGATTGTCTGCAACCTGTAAACCGGGATCTCATCATTAAAACCACTTTCTCTTAAATCAGGAACAAGTCCGCCGATTCTCTCACAACTTGGCAGTTAGCAGAAATAAGCCTGCGACCACTCATGTTACACTGTCGTCAGAATATTGAGACTAGATTGCAGTAATCCCCCATGAACAAGCAGAAACGCACCGAGATATTTGAACGCCTGCGCGCGGCTAATCCACACCCCACCACGGAGTTGCACTACACGACACCGTTTGAGCTGCTGATTGCGGTTATCCTCTCTGCGCAGGCAACGGATAAAGGGGTCAACAAGGCAACCGCCCGACTCTTCGCCGTCGCTAACACACCGGCAGAAATTCTCGCATTAAAAGAAGATGGATTAAAACGCTACATCAAAACCATCGGGCTGTTCAACAGTAAGGCTGCCAACATCATCAAAACCTGCGCTATCCTCAAAGAGCAGTACAACAGCGAGGTTCCGCAAACCCGCGAAAGCCTGGAAGCGCTGCCCGGCGTGGGCCGAAAGACCGCCAACGTCATCCTCAACACCGCCTTTGGCCAGCCGACGATTGCCGTTGACACCCACATATTCCGGGTCTCCAATCGCACTAGAATCGCCCCTGGAAAGAACGTTCTGGAGGTGGAGCGCAAGCTGGTCAGATTGATCCCCGAAGCGTTCAAACTCGACGCCCACCACTGGTTGATCCTGCACGGACGCTACGTCTGTGTGGCACGCAAACCGCGCTGCGGTGCCTGTGTGATTGAGGATCTTTGTGAATACAAACAGAAGGTAGTCGAGTAGACTATAATCTGCAAAAAATTGCCATTAACCTGAGAATTTACGATGTTCTTTTCAAAAGACCGACACAAGATGCGCCAGTTCTTTTTTGATATCTGGCAGAAGCACAACCGGGGCAGTGAGCCGCTGGAACCAATCGAGCAGATCATCGCCGGTATTATTCAGCAGCACCCGGAATATCATGCACTGCTGGCAGATCCTGATGCGGTGATCGACCGGGATTTCACCCCTGAAATGGGCCAGAGTAACCCCTTCCTGCATATGGCTATGCATATCGCAATCCAGGAGCAGCTCGCGACCCAGCGCCCCAAAGGGATTGTCGCCGTCCACCAGTCACTGCTCGGTAACGGTAATGACCCCCATGCGGTTGAACACCAGATGATGGAACCACTGGGTGAGATGCTGATGCAGGCACAGCGTCGCAACACAGCACCCGATGAAAAACGCTATTTAAAGGGACTGCGAAAGCTGGTTAAAAGATAGGCAACTAAAATTACAGCCCATTGTTTTACAAGGAATTAAATGCACTATTGCGCAGCAAAGCAAGGCGTTAGATACTACAACTAATCACACCGATGCCGATATAGCATTTATGTGTATAGGGATGTTTTTATCAGGCTGCAGCGCCTTCCTCTCGTTAGCGCTCTTTTTCTCAAGGTAAGCCACTTGTTTAATCACACTGCTACAAATTGCCCACCAAACCGTTCTAGCGCTCAGCTGGCTGTGTGGCTGATGCTGGCCTGCCTGCTGCCGAGCAGTGTGCACGCCGTTCCAACCCAGTGGCAGTGGGCACACCCTTTTCCACATGGCAACCAGATTAACGCCACCATCTGGGGCGATTCTGAATTTATTGCGGTGGGGGAAGGCGGCAATATCATCACCTCTCCTGATGGTGCCATTTCCGATAACTGGACGCTTGTGGAGTCAGAGACCAACCAGAACCTCAATGACATCGCCTGGAACGGCAGTGACAGCCTGGTTATTCAGAGCGGTGAAAAGCGTTATGTCAGCGTCGGTGACCAGGGAGTCATCATCAGCACAGACAGCAATATGCAGTGGCAGCTTCGCAACTCCGGGGTGACGCATAAACTCACCCAGGTGATCTGGGTCGACAAACCAGCACTTGAAGACTCCTTTTTTTTAGTCATTGGCGAATACACCACCACCATTAATGATCCCATTAACGGCTCAATCAGCCGGCCAGCAGCGGCCATACTCACCAGCCCCACCGGCTATAGCACCTGGAGGCTTGAGAGCGCCACCCTCAATCCCGACCGTTTTGATAACATCCCCCCGCCACGCCTCAATGGTGTCACCTGGAATGGCTCGCTGTTTGTTGCAAGCAGCGATGCGGGGGCGATCCTCACCAGTGATGATGGCATTGCGTGGCACACGCGTTCAATCAACGGCATCGCATGGAATGGCAGCGACTATCTGGCCGTAGGTGATAACGGCCTGGCGCTCACCAGCAGCGACGGCACTAGCTGGACCACACTCACCTCACCTGTCACCACTAACCTGCATGCGGTGACATGGGGAGATGACCGTTTTGTCATAACTGCCGCTAGCGGCACCATCATCAATGCAAAAAAAACGACTCTCTGGACATGGAATATTGAAGATGCAGACCCAGATGGCTTACTGAACTCAACAACACTGCGGGGCATCGCTAACAACAGTGGCCTACTGGTTGCCGTCGGCGACAACGGTACGATTTTAACACGCCCCCACAGTAGTGGCACACCCTCCCCGACATGGGTCGCACGCACTTCCGGCACATCCAGCAACACGTCGGAGAACCTGCACGACATCGCCTTAAACAGCGCTAATTTTAGATTTTCAGCGGTCGGTACAAACGGTACGATACTGACAAGCACTAACGGTATTGACTGGGCACCCCCTTCAGCGGTGTCACCCGCAGAATTTACCACCGACCTGTTCAATATCTCATCAGGTAATAATCTGATGATCGCCACAGGCAAAGCGGGCACCATCATCTCATCGAGTGATGATGGCGCTACATGGACAGAGTGCACCACCTCAAGCTGTGACAGTATTGCCGATGAGTGGCTGCTCGATAGCAGTTGGGACGGCACCAGCCATGTTGTCGTCGGCAGCAACGGCACCCTGATCACCTCTAGCGACGGCATCAACTGGACTGCACAGAGTGCGCAGACAACCGAACACCTGTTTAGCATCGCCAGTGATGGTGCATCAAGAGTCCTTATCGGCGGTGAATATAGCACCCAGATAGCGACAAATGACGTGAGCGCGATTCTCTCCAGCGACCTTGTGATGACCAGCATGCCCGATGCTACCACCTTCACCAGTGGGCGCATCACACAGGAAGCGCTCAATGAGATCCTCTATTTCAACAACCGATATACAACCGTAGGTAGTGCAGGCACCATCTTAACCAGTGATAACGGCATCTACTGGACACCTCCGAACAGTATCACCGGGGGTAGCGAGATAGCCAATGATCTGTTTGATATTAGCGTCACAGATAGTGATGATAACCATCTCACCGCTTCCGGCGCATGGGGAACACTACTACAGAGCACTGACAACGGTCTAAACTGGAACAGCATCGGCCCACCCCTCACTGGTAATGCGGACTTCCTTAACGGCATCACCTCCAACCTGCTATCAAACCCAGAGACTCCGACA
>DRLG01000316.1 GCA_011053135.1 Chromatiales bacterium | reverse complement strand
CAGTTCAGCCGCACTATTAATGACCGCCAGTGGTGTACGTAACTCATGGCTTGCGTTAGAGGTGAACTCCTGTTCCCGTTCAATAAACTGCTCTAGCTGCTCCAGGTAGTGGTCGAAGGTTGCGGCCAGCTGCCCTACCTCATCGTCGGCATATCTATTGGTTTCCCGCAGTGGTGAGTGGTGCCCAGGTTTGAGCTCGGACACCTGTCGCGCCAGGGTTGAGACGGGCAGGATAATCTTTCCCGATAGCCAACTGCCCAGCCATAGGGCGATGAGAATGGCAACAATCACCGCAGCGACCAGGGCGGTATGGAGGGCGATTTCCCGCTGCTCAAACGCGGTTGCATTACGCACCAGGTAGATAGTGTGATTGTCACTTTCATTGGTGATAAGGATGTGAAAGAGATCGTGATCAGTTTCAAGATCATGGTGACCACTGCCTAGATTGCGGATGTTTTCAGGCACGATAGCCTTGCTGGCTTCATCAACATAGTAGAGTTCAATGTCCGAGCTAAGCTGGTGGGTACCAATGGGTGGGCGGCCCTGTTGCTTGAGGAAAAATTCGAGCTCCGATTGCAGGCCCTCTTCGACCAGTTCCACCTCAATATCTTCAACGGCAAAATAGACGCCAATAGTAATCGTCAGGCTTAGTAAGGCACCAAAAAGTAGGAAGGAGAGTGTGATGCGGCGGCGCAGGCTCTGCCTATAATTCATCACTATCTACCAGGCGAAAGCCGATGCCATGAATGGTATGAATCAGCTGTTTTTCAAAGGGTTTGTCTATCGCTGCTCGCAGGCTGTGAATGTGCGCACGCAGGGCGTCGCTATCTGGTGGAGAGTCATGCCACACCTCTTTTTCAATATCCTGCCGCTTCACTACATTCGGTGAACGACGAATAAGCAATTCAAGTATGGTTAATGCGATTGGGGTTAGCGTGATCAATTTTTTCTGGCGGTGAACTTCAAGGGTGTTGGGGTCAAAATCAAGGTCTGCAACTGAAATCAGCTGCTTGCTTGTATCCTTTAGTTGTCGCCGGCTAAGTGCAGTGATGCGTGCCAGGAGCTCTTTCAGCGCAAAGGGTTTAACAAGGTAGTCATCCGCGCCACTCTCAAAGCCTGCTAGTTTGTCGTCGAGGGTATCGCGCGCAGTTAACATCAATATTGGCGTCGCACTATTGGCCTCTTCACGTAGTTTCCGGCAGGCAGTAAAGCCATCCATGCCGGGCATCATGACATCCATTACGATGACATCATATTCATTGGTGATCGCAAGGTGCAGGCCGGTGATGCCGTCACCTGCTGAATCAGGCTGGTGCCCTTTAGCTTCCAGATAGTCGTAGAGATTAGCAGCAAGATCGCTGTCATCTTCAATGATCAGAACTCGAATGGGTGATCTGTTCGACACCTTATTTGATTGCTCCTTGAATAAAGAAAAGAATTAACGCTGTTTTAATTAGAGTGCTTCTGATTAATTGTCATGACGAAGCGTGGAGCGACGAAGTCATCGTTTAACTCAACGGTTCATTGCGCGCCGTGATTGTCCTCCTGAAGGATCTGGACTTCCAGTTCGTCTGCCAGTTCTCATGGCAAGGTGCGCTTCGCTGGGAGTGGTTGCTCCTTTCACAAGAAGCGTGTACTAGTTGCGAGTATGGTTAAGGTGTAGCTGGCCTGTTTCACTAAAGTTTCCCTGAGTCAGTGTGTAATCGAGGTGTTCGCCATCTTCGTTAAGCTTACCGATCCCATCGGTTTCAATAAAGCCGTCCTGTAATGTAAAGTAGAGCGTATCGCCCTCGACCCGGCCGTGGAGCTGTTTGGTTGCCATGCCAAAGAGGTTGAAGCCTGTCGCAATGAAGAGATTGCCTTTTTGTGTTGCTTCAAACTGGGTGCCAGCATCGTCAAACCAGGTGCCGCTTAGATTAATCGTAGCAGGTAGTTGTTGCTTTGCATTATTTACGGCAGCAGAAGTCTGATTATTAACGGTAGCGAGAGGCGCAGAGGTGGTTGATGGCATATCTGGTATCGTTGAGATGGCAACAGATTGTTGCGCCTCTTCACTATCGTATATTGACAGGATGATCAGCAGCGCTATAGCGATACCAGCACCGGTTAAGCCGTGCCTGAAAGCCTTGCTTTTGGGTGCTGGCGGAGCGTCAGAGGCCGCTGCTGTGCTGTCGTTGGATGCCTCGGTTTGGTTCACTGGCGTTAGCCCTGGCATCTTCTCAAGGGTGGTGATTAATCGCTCGATATCATAATCGCGACGACTGCTACTGATTTCAATTGCGTGGAGGCGGGTCAGTGGTGCTAATGAGTCGGGCAGGTTGTCAGCTGAGGGCATCACGGTGCCATGTAATAGAACAGGAATGACGCGTGCATTGCTCTTCAATGCAGTCTCGATCTCAATTCGAAGCAGGTCATTACTGTTATCCAGGCGACGATTACCCCCTTCATCTCTGGCATCAAGCCAGCGAGCGCCGATTAATACCAGTATGACCTCGCAGCAAGAGAGGCTTTTTTCGATTGTCTTCATAAAATCAGCGCCGGGTTCAATGTTATCCACATCCATGAATAACTGCTTTTCACCGAAGTGTTTGGCGAGTCGGTCCTGCAGGATAATAGCGTACCCTTCAGCGTCTTCGCGGCGATAATTGATAAAGATCCGATGCATGACAAAATACCCGTGATTTAGTTGCTTGTTTTTATACCCCTAAAGCCGGTATATATCAATATAGTTGCGGTGAGTGGGCGCGCTTCTGTGCCAGAGAGATGGGCCGCTTCTAGTTAGGTGTTAGGCAAACAGAGGGTTTAATGGGGCTGAAAAAATCAATGCGATGGCTTGTTATGAGCTGTATGGCTCTGTTGAGTGGCTGCGCCACTAATTCGCTGTTTAGCCCGTACCCCACCCAGGTAGCAGAAATTAAGCAGCAGATAGCGGT
>DRLG01000315.1 GCA_011053135.1 Chromatiales bacterium | reverse complement strand
CTCAAACAGGTGATAGCGGTTGATCAAGGTAATCTGCGGGCATATTTTGGGCTGGCCCATCTCGCCGAGCGTAGGAAAGATATGAAGCAGGCGCTTGGCTGGATGGAGCGTGCGCGCAAAAACAGTCCAGAATCAATCGAGCCTGTCGCCGCCCTTGTTCGTTACTATCTGGCTGAGAAACAGCTCGATAAGGCGGCTGAAATCGTGGGTGAGGGGATCAGGAAAAACCCGAATAACGCACTACTGATGCGAATGGATGCGCAGATTAAATATAATCGCGGGCAGAAACTGGAAGCGATTGATGCCTTAAAAGAGGCGGTTCAGAAAAAGCCAGAAGATGCTGATCTCGTAATTTTGCTAGCCTCAATGCAGCGTCAATCGGGCAGTCAGGAGCAGGCCCGGCAGAGTCTGTTGAAAGGGTTACGCAGCGTCTCTGACGGGGTGAAACTTGAAATAGAGCTGATAGAGCTGGAGATTGCTGCTAAGCAGTATGATGCGGCTAAAGCGCGTATCGATAAACTTAAAGCAGATGATCCGAACAGTGTTATAGCATATGCCCTGTCGGGCCATTTGAATATGGTGTTAAAAAAATATTCGGATGCAGCGAAAGCCTATCAGCAGGCATTCAATTTAAATCCCTCTTTTCGATTGCTGGCAAAGCTAATGCAGTCTAAACATAAGTCGGGTAAGCGAGAGGAGATTGATCGTGATGTCGCTAAATGGCTCTCGCTATCCACTGCCAACTCAGCGAGCGAAGACAGGGTTGCAACGCTTTACATGCAGCTGGGAGAGAATGAGCGTGCAATTCACCATTATGAGGCGGCAGTGAAGCGTGATGGTGATAATGTGCCAGCACTCAACAATTTAGCCTGGCTCTACTCCCTGCAGAGTGATCCACGTTCAGTTGCCACCGCACGCAAAGCCTATGAACTGGCCCCGAAATCCAGTGATATCGTGGATACGTTAGGCTGGGTATTGGTGAAAAATGGAGATTACCAGGAGGGGATTGAGCGGCTACGTGATGCGTACCGTATGGATAGCCGTAATGTTGAGATTGCCATGCACCTGGTTGAGGCGCTCTACCAATCGGGCAGCAGGGAGGATGAGGCCAGAGAGCTGCTACGCACGATTTTAAAAGATTCTCCAGAGGTGCGGAGCAGGGGTGATGTTCAGCGCTTATCCAGCCAGCTGCAATTGTAATGATTATTATCGAGCGGGTAGCCAGCTGAGTTTGAATGTATGACCCTGAAAAACATGTGGGGGTTTAGAAAGCGTTATGTTAATATTCGGCTCCGTAAATGAGTCTGTCTGCTTTATGGCCTGCGATTTATCCACTTTCGTGGAAAGCTCTTAAAATCGTTAAAGAAATTATGCATTAATGCCAATAACAGCTACAGCGAATGTTAGAAATTTATATGCGTATTGGCATCCAGATATATCAAAGAATTCGATCGTGAAATAAGGGCATTATTCTTCAGAATGAAGTTTTTAGTTAATATAGGCAGTTATGGCATGTTATGCCTGTTTTTGCTGGCTTGTGGGAGTGTTCCTCCTGCCGAGCGGCCTGTTATAGACGCTGTTTCTGAGCAAAAAGAGCAGAGTAGTGATTATGTCATAGGCGCCGGGGATGAGTTACAGGTCTTTGTCTGGGGGAACCCTGAGCTCTCTGTCTCTGTGCCGGTAAAGCCGGATGGCACCATCACTACGCCGCTGGTTGAGGATGTTGTTGCCAGCGGCAAAACATCGACAATGCTAGCTCGAGAGATTGAAAAAAGATTGCAGCAGTATGTGAAATCCCCGGTTGTAACCGTGACCGTCATGGAGTTTGTCGGGCGTTACAGTGAGCAGATTCGAGTGATCGGCGCCGCTACCCAGCCCGTGGCACTGCCATACCGCCAGAATATGACCCTGCTAGATGTTTTGATTGCAGTGGGGGGGATTTCTGAGTTTGCTTCAGGTAACCGCGCCAGTGTCGTACGAGAGCATGAGACCGGTGTCGATAAGATCCGTGTGCGACTCGATGACATGCTTAATGGCGGCGATATGAGCCAAAATATGTTGATGCAGCCGGGTGACATCCTTGTCATTCCGGAAAGCCTGTTCTAGAGGGGTAGAACGTTGGAAGCGATGCTTCGAGAAATTCTACCCCACCTCCGTGCGATTGTGCGTTATCGCTGGCAGGGGTTGGCGGTTGCCTGGCTGGCCGCCGTTATCGGTTGGTCGGCGGTGATGATGCTGCCAGACAGATACGAGGCGACCGCTCGAGTCTATGTCGATACCGATTCTATTCTTTTACCGCTTCTAAAGGGGTTAACTGTTCAGCCTGATGTCGAGCAGCGCCTGCTGATTATGACTAAGACACTGTTAAGTCGGCCAAATCTGGAAAAGGTGGTGAGTGAGGCGGATCTTGATTTAGCGGTAACAACGCCCAAAGAGAGAGAGGCGTTGATCGACAAGCTTGCAAAAGAGATCAGGCTTATCAGTGCTGGTGGTAGACGGAGTGGGCAGAATAACCTCTATACATTGAGCTATACCCATAATAACCCTGAGACCGCAAAGCGGGTTGTTCAGGTGATTTTGAATATTCTGGTGGAGACGACACTGGGTGACTCGCGCCAGGATTCAGATAGCGCCCAGCTCTTCCTGGAGCAGCAAATCAGGGAGTATGATGCGCGGCTGGTCAAGGCGGAAGATCGCCTGATGGCGTTTAAGCGGGAAAACTTCAATGTTTTGCCTAGCCAGGAGGGGGGCTTTTTTCAGGATCTAAGGCAGGCGGAGCAGAACCTTGAAGCCGCCAAGTTAGAGATGCGCGAGGCTGAGTTTTCGCGTCGGGAGCTCAAAAATCGTTTGCTCGAATTTGTTGCCAGCTTTGAGGGTGGCGAGATCAGTATTGAAGGGCGTTATGACGAGCGCCTGAAGGCGATGCAAGCGCAGCTGGATGAGAAGAAGTTGCGCTTTACAGATGTTCACCCCGATATCGTAGAGCTGGAGCGGGTAATTAAAGAGCTAGAACAGCTCAAGCTGGAAGAGCAGCAGGGTAGAGGAGAGGCTAGTGGTGCGCGTAAACCGGAGGACTCTCGGCTGCACCAGGAGCTGACACTTGCTCTTGCCCAGGCCAATGCGAGAATCGCATCGCTTGGCGTTCGGATGAGCGAGTACGAGAAGCGCGCCAGGATACTTAGGGAGCGAATATCGACATTACCTGAGGTTGAGGCAGAGCTGGTCAGTCTGTCGCGTGATTACGAAATCACAAAAATGAAATATGAGCAGCTAGTCGAACGGCTTGAGTCTGCCCGCTTATCAGAGTCGGCAGGCGAGACGGGCGATAACGTGAAGTTTCGGATTATTGATCCTCCCTGGGTTCCGACAACGCCATCCAGTCCCAATCGAATATTATTGCTCAGCGGCGTATTGGCAGGGGCGATAGGTGCAGGGCTGGGGCTTGCGGTGTTAATTGGCTTTCTCCGTCCGGTGGTCTCCGATATGTATGGGCTGGCAAAGATCACCGATCTCTCTATCTACGGCGCAGTGACCCGCATTGATGTCGGTTCTGGAAGCATCAGCGCTGTGCTTAAGAGACATACACTCTTTTTTATCTTATCGCTAATGCTGGTTACCACCTATGGCGCGGTCTTATGGATGAGCATCGCCGGGTACCACCTGCCGGATGTGATGAGTGTGGTGGAGAAACTGCTATGAGTAGCATCGAAAAAATAATGGCGCGCCTGGAGCAGGATAATCGCGGAAAAACAGAGAGTGATCGGGTGACGAAAGCAGCTGAGAGCGTACCATTACCACTAGCAGACAGAGAGCGTGGCAATCTGGGTCACGACCTAAAAGCAGCGACTGATGAAGCTGAGGTCGTTGAGCGTAAACCGTATGCCAGCGAGCAGACTGAAAAGAAGCCTCTGGCTATTCAGCTAGACCGGCTGGAGGCGGCGGGCTATCTTGCGCAAGATTATGAGGGCTCACGCCAGTTTAGTGAATTCAGAAGGATTAAGCGGCCAATCCTGAAGAAGGCGTTCTCAGGAGAGCGATCAGCAGAAGAATTACCTAGAAATCTAGTGATGATTAGTAGCGCGGTTCCGGGGGAGGGGAAGACCTTCTGTGCCATAAACCTCACCTTGAACATGATTCTTGAGCGCGATATCACCGTTATGCTGATGGACGTAGACTGTATGCGGCGCTCGTTGAGCAAGTTATTTGGTGTGGATGGACAGCCGG
>DRLG01000314.1 GCA_011053135.1 Chromatiales bacterium | reverse complement strand
TTGTTATCCTGTGTATGATAACGGCGCTATCGGGTATTACTTGATGGTTGGATCGGAGAGGGTAGGCGAAGAGTCGGTTAAAGCCATCAATCAGAGGCATGTTCTGAGCGGCTTTTTTATGAGGTTGTTTAGTGGGCTGGGGGTGATCGCATGCTGCTTTAAATCTGTCATAATCCTTAACCATGAGTGAGCAATTAACAGTTCCGGTTAACCATGAGATCGGCCTAGCGTTGGGCAGCGGTTCTGCGCGTGGCTGGGCGCATATCGGCGTGCTACAGGCGCTGGCAGAGCTGGGTATCCGTCCTGGTGTAGTTGCTGGCAGTTCAATCGGAGCACTGGTTGGCGCGGCCTATGCGAGCGGGCGGCTTGATCAATTAGCCGAAGGGGTAGAGCACCTTACCTGGCGTGAGATACTCAATTATATCGATCCATCGCTGCTGGGTGGTGGGCTGATTCAGGGTGAAAAACTGATCGAGTTTGTGCGTGCCCATACGCTGGAGGTGATGATTGAACAGTTACCGATCAAGTTTGGTGCCATTGCCACCGAGCTGGATAGTGGTGCAGAGGTCTGGTTTCAGCACGGCTCACTACTGGAGGCGGTGCGGGCCTCTATCAGTCTGCCGGGGCTGTTTGCCCCTGTTGCCTGGGAGGGGCGCTGGCTGGTCGATGGTGGTCTGACCAATCCGGTGCCGGTATCACTCTGTCGTGCGCTTGGCGCTGAGCAGGTGATCGCAGTCGATCTCAATAGCGATATTGTTGGGCGGCATGCAAGACAGCGTCATGACAGGAGCGAAGTGGTTCATGATGAGCTGCCTTCGGAAGAGGACGGCCTTTTGCAGCGCATATCAACTCAGCTGAAGCTTACACTTCAGGCCCCGAAAGAGATGCTGCTATCACCGCTGCTGGGTGAAGGGCGAGCGCCGGGGATTTTCGATGTCATGGCCAGTTCGATCAATATTGTGCAGGACCAGATCACGCGAAATCGTCTTGCTGCCGACCCGCCGGAGGTGCATCTTTCGCCGCGCCTGGCGCACCTGGGTTTGATGGAGTTTGACCGGGCCGTGATGGCGATCGCAGAGGGACGGGCAGCCGTGATGCGGCAGCGTGAGGCGTTACTGCAGATGGGCGGGGGGTGACGTGTCAGTCAACCCTTATGCGGACATTACTCATCACCGCAGTGGAGTACACCCCAGCCGTCACTCTCCCCCTGGTGATTTGCTGCGATTTTATCAAACGCTCTTTCGACCTCAACAATGTCGTCATGAGATGGGATCATCGCTATCGTGCAGCAGAGCACCCAGCCGTCGTGGTTCTCGTTTTCCATTAATGAAAAGCGGCCGTTGCTATTGTTGGCTTCGACCTCAGCCTGCATCTTTTCAGCATTCCGTTTTTTACTAAAGTTAATAAAAAAATCGACGTTGTGTGGGATCGTCAGATCCATACCCGCCTGGTGCATCTCACGAAGCACTTCACCATCTTCTGTATTGGGAAAATCCATGGGTTACCTTTTTTCTGGCCCGCAAGCAGCCGCTATCGATTGCAAATATAGCACCTTATTATAGCCGGTTTAATAGTGGTTTTTTGCAGCTGCCACATCTTGCTACACATCTATAAGGCGGTGAGTAATAATGGTCCTCCTGAAATGAGAGAGGCGTAACATGACTATCTATCTTGCTGAAACTGAACAGACAATTGCAGCCTGTTATCCGGTTATGCTGGAGCTGCGCCCACACCTTGAAAAGGCGGTGTTTGTTAAGCGGGTTCAGGAGCAGCAGTCGCAGGGGTATCTGCTGGCATACCTTGAGGCAGAAGGGGCGCCTGTGGCGGTGGCCGGGTTTCGTATCGGAGTCAATCTTGCGTGGGGGCGCTTTCTTTATGTTGATGATCTGGTGACGCTCTCTGCCCGGCGTTCACATGGTTACGGAAAAGCGCTGCTGAGGTGGCTGGCTGAATATGCAGTTAAAGAGGGTTGTGCTCAACTGCACCTCGATTCCGGAATGCAGCGTTTAGATGCGCACCGCTTTTATGAGCGCGAAGGGATGAAGATTGCGGGTTACCACTTTGCACAGTTACTTGATGAGGGGTAGGTGGCGCCGCTTACTCGAACGCTCGGCCTATAATAAGCCTAAATATGATAGTAAATAGATGGTTGTTTACCGTTATAAAAAGAGTGGCTATACTCCTTGCAGTTTTTAGTGCCAGATAATAATAACCACCGGCGCACTAATTTTTCTAGCAATGGATGTGATCAAGGGTGCTACAAGTCGCGCAGGCGTTCTGTCTGTAGTCACTTATTGAGTGAAGGAAAGAGAGGGGTGGCTATCTGATGATTGATGCTGCTATTGACCATATCGCGACAGAACTGAATCAGTATGTCAGGCGGACCTTTTCGTTGAGCGAAGATATGGTGGTGGTCTCCAGTCTATTAGAGCAGGACGGCACGGTGTCGGTGCCTGTCTATAATAAACTTGTCCTGTTTCTGGTCAACATCGAGAAAGACACCACGCCGCAACAGCTGGCACCGCATACGCATAGTGACGTCGCTCGTGTTATCGAGTCATCTCCCCCCCTTCACCTAAACCTTTATCTTATGGTTGCCGGGAATTTCGGTGGTGGCAACTACGCTGAAGGGCTTAAGTTTATCTCTGCGGCAGTCAGTTTCTTTCAGCGACAGGCGGTGATGGATCGGACGAGCACGCCCGCTCTGGATCGTCGTATCGAACGGCTGATGCTGGATGTTGAGAATATGAGCATGCAGGATCTCAGTAGTATGTGGGGGATGCTGGGGGGGAAGTATCTACCCTCAGTGCTCTATAAGGTGCGGATGGTGACATTTGATGCGGGCGACATCGAGCGCCAGAGCAGCCGCTTGCAGAAGCCATCGCTGGTTATGGGTAGTTAAGGGCAGGTTGACATGTCCGTCTACACGCCACTTTTTACACTGACCGTTGAACACGGTTTTTATGATGATGGTGTTATTCCCGGGCTTCAGTTTGTACCGACTGATCGCACAGCTCAAATTATCAATAACTGCGCCCTGCTGATTAAGCCTGTGGCAGGTGGGGTTGTCGTGCTGCAGGATAGAGACAGTAGCGAAGCACTCTCCCTCTATGCAGCAAGCGATGAGGAGCCACTCCATCTTATTTTTAAAGCCCATTCTGCTGATGCTGCTTTCAAAAGCAGAAGCGATGTTTCGATCACCGCTAGCGATACCATTCCACTGTTCGATAACCACAATACAGAACCGACGAGTGGTGGCCCTGTCCGCTTGCATGACGGTGAGCATGTCTCTATGATCGACCTGATAAGCGTGGATGATAACCGCGTAACAGATATTCTTGATCACAGGGAGAGAGGGCTTCCACCCCTCTTTATTGTGAATATCCAGATAAATACAGAGCACCTGGGGGCTGTCGGAGGCGATAGCAATATCGCCCCAATAAACTACTATATAAGGTTTAAAGAGCGTCAGCTATTCTGGAAATACTATCTTGTTGG
>DRLG01000313.1 GCA_011053135.1 Chromatiales bacterium | reverse complement strand
TTTGAAGGCAAGGGGGCGCCAGCACAGGAGACCTTTGACCGTGTGCTAGTCTCAATCGGCCGCACACCCAATGGCCTGTTGATCGATGCGGATAAAGCCGGTGTTGCAGTCGATGAGCGCGGCTTTATCAATGTCGATAACCAGCAGCGTACCAATGTCAGCCACATCTTTGCGATCGGTGACATCGTCGGCCAGCCAATGCTCGCGCATAAGGCGACTCACGAGGCTAAGGTGGCAGCGGAAGTGATCGCAGGCATGAAGGCTTTTTTCGATGCGCGCACCATCCCCTCGGTCTGTTACACAGACCCCGAAGTCGCCTGGATGGGGAAGACGGAAGATGAGTGCAAAGCCGAAGGGATCAAGTATCAGAAAGGTGCTTTTCCGTGGGCCGCGAGTGGTCGCTCACTGTCGATCGGCCGCGATGAAGGGATGACCAAAGTGCTATTCGACGAGCACCATCGCATTATCGGAGCCGGTATCGTCGGCACCAATGCCGGAGAACTGATCGCTGAAGCGGTGCTGGCGCTGGAGATGGGGGCCGATGTGCAGGATCTGGCACTGACCATCCACCCACATCCAACCTTGTCAGAAACCCTGAACTTTGCGGCAGAAGTGGCAGAGGGTAGCTGTACCGACATCTACTCACCTAAGCGGTAGCCTGAAGTCGTCGATGATGCACAAGCAGCCCGGCAGGCCGGGCTGAGTCTCACCAGACTGCGCCTAAGTAACATCGCTCAGCGCAAGTAACGGCGTCTTTAACGCATGGATATCCTTATTCATCACATGCGTGTAAATCTCGGTTGTCTTCACGTCATTATGTCCAAGCAGTACCTGTAGTTTTCTAATGTTTACACCATCCTCAAGCATGTGTGTTGCGAAGCTGTGACGAAACGTGTGACAGGAGATCTGCTTAGTCAGATTTATCTCTTTTCTCGCTCGGACGATCGCCTTTTGCAGACTAGTATGATGGGCATGATGCCGCCGTATCTCACCAGACCTGGGGTCTTTGGAGAGGCGCCTGGAGGGGAAAGCGTATTGCCACCCCCACGCCCTCTTAGCATTTGGGTATTTCCGGGCCAATGCAAAAGGGAGGTAAACACTCCCCAGCCCCTGCGCCAGATCGTTCTCATGCAGCGCCTTCACCCTGGCCAGATGAGACTGGATGGTAGGGTGAATCTGCCTGGGCAAAAACGTAGTACGCCCCTTACCGCCCTTACTATCTCGCACCAGAAATTTTTCATTGTCAAAATCAAAGTCCTGAACTCTGGCGCGAATAACCTCCATCAGCCGTAGTCCCCCCACATACATGAGGCGGGTCATTAGTTTATGAGTGCCGTGCATCGCGTTCATGACAGCAATGACCTCATCAATACTCATCACGGTTGGAACATGCTTGTTTTTCTTCGTACGAACCGGCGAAAGCCCTTTGACAGGCGTGTGGAGCACATCCTCATAGAGAAAAATAATGGCATTAAGAGCCTGATTCTGAGTTGAAGCAGCCACATTTCGATTAACCGCAAGGTGAGAGAGAAAACGCTCTATCTCCACTTTCCCCATCGTTTTTGGGTGCCGCATCTCGTTAAAACGAATGAACCTCAGGATCCAGCTAACATAGCTCTGCTCAGTACGAAGCGCATAATGATAATAGCGAAGTGTCTCGCGTACCTGATCCATCAACCGCGCAGAGCCAGGCGTAAACTCGCCGCGCGCACGACGTCTTCCTCCAGCCATAGAAACCTCCTTGTTTCCCTTTTTTTAGCCCATCACCAGCGTTAACCGGCATGCCGTAGTGGTGTCCGAGTTGAACGCTTCTGTTAGCCCATTCTAGACGCTCTCACCGCATCAAGTATATTCTGGGTTGATGCTTTTGTTTTAATTCCGGGGAGATCAAACGGGGATTTTTCTTCCCCTCCTTTTGATACAAGAGAAAATACCGCCCCGTCCTTTCGACGAATTTCGACCTCCTCCCTTTGGGCGATTTTTAGTAATTCTGATAGATTCTGACGTGCTTCTGAATAAGTAAATACTTTCATTTCATTTACTCTGAGACCTTTGCACGATTGTTCTTTTGCCCTCTGGCGGCGTTAAATGCGTACTCAATCGGTCATTTATAGCGATAAACTCCCTCATTCCGTGCGCTTTTGCCTGGCCAGAGAACAAAATTCCTGCTCGTGCAAAGGCCTCACTCTACTAATTCAATCCTCATCTCTCTCGCAACCTGCTTCATACGCTTATCAAGCGTTAGATTGCACAACCAGCATCCAATTTGTAAAAGGATCGGCTGGATGCAATGTTAGGCTTGCAGATCCGCAAAAACCGATTCCTCTCCATCCTCTTATTAAAATATTCTCTCATTATGCCTAATATACGGATATTAGTAATATGCAGAATGGCATAAGCATGGTAGTTTTATCAAAAAAGATGGGCAATGCAAGGGGCAAAATGGTGTTAAATTACCCAGCTTATTCTGCATTTCTACCTCATATATCATATTAGGCCGATTTAGCAGTTGTATATAGTTAATAATATGGTGCCGATAGCAGTCGGCTTATTACCAAGTTAGAACGTCAAAGCAAAAAGTGCCAAACAGGAAAGACGAGGTAGATTCAGAGTGCTGTGGAGGTAGTGGGTTGAGTGTTAGCGCGAGGTTCAACGAGTGTGGTTTTTTTCATTATGGCTGTTGCGGCAAGTACGGCATCACTTCGAAGGAAGCGCACAGGTCTGGAAGTAGCAAGTGGTTTTAATCGAGTTCGCCATCGCAGGAAGCTGGGCCATTGCTCAATTTGAGCTGTTGAATGAAAAGGTCGTCGGATAGTTCGGTGGTGATATTAATCACCGCCATAGGCTGGAAACCCGGTTATCATTTCAATCCAGATTCAGAGTGTGAGGTTGAGTGCCATGAACAGGCTTAAAAGCAAAAAGCAGGTTGTGAAAGGTTCAGCGCCCTGTTTGAACATTATCCGGGTTTCTGGTTCTAACATGTCACTCAAACCGACCGTGATGTCGCGGCGTGTTTCCTGCGGTTGCAGCGTGCGGCGGTTTAGTTAAAACGTTAGGGCTTGCTAGCGCAACCGGATAGAAACTCAGCTACCGTTATCGCTGTAGATGGAAATTCTTTTAAACCTCTTTTATCTTGTGTAACAAGCGGGATGTTGAGATGGTGAGAAAGAGCAACAAATTCACAGTCGTACGAGGAGCAATTACTCTCATTTAT
>DRLG01000312.1 GCA_011053135.1 Chromatiales bacterium | reverse complement strand
GACCAATACCGATACCTCTGATGTTGAGGCGACGGTCGCACAGATTGAGGCGCTACAAAAAGTGGGGGCCGATATTGTGCGTGTATCAGTTCCGACGATGGATGCGGCTGAAGCGTTCGGCAAAATACGTCAGCGCGTCACGCTCCCGCTGGTGACCGATATTCACTTTGATCACAGGATCGCCCTGCGCGTCGCCGAACTGGGCGCTGATTGCCTGCGTATTAATCCAGGTAACATTGGCAAAGAAGAGCGGGTGCGAGCGGTGATTGATTGTGCGCGAGACCACAACATCCCGATCCGTATCGGTGTGAATGCCGGCTCGTTAGAAAAGGAGTTACAGCTCAGGTACGGTGAGCCGACGGCTGATGCGTTGGTCGAATCGGCCCTGCGTCATATCGATATTCTTGATCGCTATGATTTTCAGGAGTACAAAATCAGCCTGAAGGCATCAGAGATATTTATGACAGTGGCCGCCTACCGCAAGCTGGCAACACAGATCGAGCAGCCGCTGCATCTGGGGATTACCGAGGCGGGCGGGTTGCGTTCGGGCACGGTAAAATCGGCCATTGGCCTCGGTATGTTATTGAATGATGGCATTGGTGACACGATCCGCATCTCACTGGCGGCCGACCCGATTGAAGAGATCAAGGTCGGCTTTGATATCCTCAAGAGTCTCCGCCTGCGCAGCAAGGGGATCAACTTAATCGCATGCCCCTCCTGTTCGCGCCAGCAGTTTGATGTGATCTCGACTGTGAATGCGCTGGAGTCCCGTTTTGAAGATATCACTGATCCACTCGATGTAGCAGTGATTGGTTGTGTTGTAAACGGCCCGGGTGAAGCGCGCGAAGCCGATGTTGGGTTGACGGGCGGTTCGCCAAACCTGCTCTATGTTGGTGGTAAGCCCAATCATAAATTAAGCAATGAAGCACTGGTTGATGAGATTGAACGGACGGTTCGTGAACAGATTGCACAGCGCAACGCCGCAGCCGTTGAAAGCAGCAGCGCTGCCGCTATTGATATAGGCATTCCGTTGCAGGAGCTAAAACGCTAACCAGCGCATTACCATTTCGTAAACCTGAATAGTGTAGGAACAACCTTGTCCAAGAGTATAAAAGTAGTGCGCGGTATGCATGACATCCTGCCGCAGCAGAGCCCGCTTTGGCACCACCTTGAAGGGTGTGTGCGTCAGGTGGTGCACGCCTACGGTTATGATGAGATTCGTATGCCGATCGTCGAAAAGACAGAGCTCTTTGTGCGTACCATCGGCGAAGTAACAGACATTGTCGCCAAAGAGATGTACACCTTTGAAGACCGTAATGGCGATAGCCTGACACTGCGCCCGGAAGGGACCGCCTGTTGTGTGCGTGCCTGTATCGAGAACGGCCTGCTCTATAATCAAACGCAGCGTCTCTGGTATAGCGGCCCGATGTTTCGTCATGAGCGTCCGCAGAAGGGGCGTTATCGTCAGTTCTACCAGACAGGGGTTGAGGCCTACGGCCTGGCTGGCCCCGACATCGATGCTGAGCTGATCATGATGACAGCGCGCCTGTGGCAGCTGCTGGGGCTGGAAGGGCTGGAGCTACAGCTCAATACACTGGGTTCGCCAGCTGCGCGCGCTGCACATCGTGAGAAACTGGTAGCCTATCTCAACACAAATCGTGAGCAGCTTGATGATGAGAGCCTGCTAAGGTTAGAGAAAAACCCACTGCGTATTCTTGATAGTAAAAACCCGGCGATGCAGCAGCTGATTGAAGGGGCTCCGCAGCTGCTCGATTATCTGGACGATGAGTCTCGAGAACATTTCGAAACATTGCAGTCTCTGCTGGATACAGCGGGCATACGCTACCGCATCAACCCGCGCCTGGTACGTGGTCTTGACTATTATCAAAAGACCGTCTTTGAATGGGTCACTCGTGACCTCGGCGCACAGGGCACAGTGTGCGCTGGTGGCCGCTATGATGGCCTGGTCGAACAGCTGGGTGGCAAACCAACCCCCGCCATCGGCTTTGCGATGGGGATGGAGCGGCTACTGGCGCTGGTCGAAGCGCGAGGTCAGATAAAGCCAGCTGCAGGAGCCGATATCTATTTAGTGCTGGTGGGTGATCTGGCGATGCAGCAGGGGTTATTATTGGCCGAACAGCTGCGCAGTGCGCTACCTGGCGTGCGGTTGCTGAGCCACTGTGGTGGTGGCAGCTTTAAGAATCAGATGAAAAAGGCAGATAAAAGCGGTGCCAGGCTGGCGCTGATTCTTGGTGAAGATGAGATCGCGCAGCAGCAGGTGGCAGTGAAGCGGCTGCGTGAAAAAGCGCCGCAGTTATCGATCGGCCAGGATGCGCTGGCGGCACATTTAAAAGAACTGTTGCAGGAAGATTGATGCCAGTGCTGGCAATAAATCTCAGCAATCAATGAACCGAAAACGAACATAAAATGAGGGTGCAGACGTGGTAGCTCACACAACTGAAGAAGAACAGGTTGAAGCGATTAAAAGGTGGTGGAAAGCAAATGGCACCTCAGTCGTGGTCGGACTGGTGGTGGGGCTGGGTGTGCTGGTTGGCGGCAATTACTGGATGGAAAATACGGCGGCACAGCGCCAGAATGCATCGCTTGAATTTGCACAGCTGCAGGATGATCTACAACAGATGCGCGCAGATGCGGTGATGACGCGTGGTGATCACATTATCAACAGTTTCTCTGATACACCTTACGCGGTGTTGTCGGCGTTTGCGATAGCAAAGATCAAGGTGGGCGAGGGTGACTTACTCTCTGCCCGAGCACGTTTACAGTGGGTGCTGGATAACAGCGATCAGCCAGAATTTCTACATATGGCACGGATGAGAATGGCGGCGGTGATGTTGGCAGAGGGCAATGGTGAAGGGGCGTTGGCGCTGCTTGACGGCGTTGATGCGGGTGCCTTTCTTCCTCTGTATGAAGAGTTAAAGGGTGATATCTATCTCTCACTGTCTCAGCAGAACCAGGCGCGCAGCGCCTATGAAAAGGCGTTAAGAGCGAATGACAAGGGAGATAACAGTCTGTTGCAGATGAAGCTTGATGGTCTTGGTGACGAGGACGCATAGCGATCATGAGTGACTCTGCTGTATTCAGTGCCGCCCGTCTGTGGCTGGCGGCAGTCGTGCTGTTATCGCTCGCTGGCTGTAGCGGTACGCTGACGCTCGAATCCCACCCGACACCGCTGGAACGATTTCAGCCAACGGCGAGCACCGAGCTGGTGTGGTACAGGCAGGCGCAGTCCCGTGTGGATAGCTGGGAAGGGTCGCCGGCCATTGCTATCAAGGGTAAGCAGCTGTTTGTTGCCCATCCGCGTGGGCGTGTACGAGCGCTTGATGCCGATTGTGGCTGTCGGCTCTGGAATGTTGAAACTGGTGCGGCATTAACCGGTGCGATCGGTAATGGTGGTGGCTACTTGCTGCTCGGTACACATGAGGGTGAATTGCTGGCGCTTTCAAATAAGGATGGCTCGTTACAGTGGCGCAGTGAACTCTCGAGTGAAGTGATGAGCAGACCGCAGGTCGCACAAGGGGTCGTTGTGGTCCGCACCAATGATGGCAAGATGTTTGGGCTTAATATCAAGAATGGTGAGCGGTTGTGGGTGTATGAAACGATCGTACCGTCACTGAGTCTGCGCGGGGTCGGCGCACCACTGGTTGTTGATGACAGGGTCTTTGCTGGTTTTTCAAATGGCAAGGTGGCAGCGCTTTCGGTGGCCAATGGTAAGTTGCTATGGGAGAAGGTTATCTCGCTGGCCAAAGGGCGCTCTGAATTAGAGCGCCTGGTCGATGTGGATGCTGAGCTTGCTTACGGCGACGGTATACTCTACGCGGTGGCATTTCAGGGTCGCCTGGTTGCGCTCGATACAGACTCAGGTCGGATTGTGTGGGGGCGTGAATACTCATCATATAGCGGGATTTCGCTAGATGATCGCCAGCTTTTTATTACTGATGAAGAGGGGCAGGTGATGGCGCTCGACAGACGCACCGGCGTAACATTATGGCGCCAGGATAAACTGCAGCGACGAAATATCAGCGCGCCCGTTATCCATAATGGAAAAGTGGTGGTAGGTGATTATGAAGGTTATCTCCACTGGCTTTCAGCAGATGATGGCAGCTTCGTGGCCCGTCGTATTGTTGATGATGCGGCGATAACAGAACAACCGCTGGTGGTTAACGATGTTCTCTACACGGTGAGTCATAAAGGCACGATTACCGCGCTACGCACGGATCAGCTATGAAGGCAGTTATTGCGCTGGTTGGGTTACCCAATGTTGGCAAATCAACCCTCTTCAATCGTCTCACGAAGACGCGTGACGCGCTGGTTGCAGACCAGCCGGGTTTAACGCGAGACCGTAACTACGGTGAAGGCAAGGTAGGCCCGCACCCCTATATCGTGGTAGATACCGGTGGGCTTGGTGATACAACCAGAGGCATTGATGGACTGATGATGGATCAGGCGATGGTTGCGATTGATGAAGCCGACGCGGTCCTTTTTCTGGTCGATGGACGGGCAGGCCTTTCCGCCGGCGATAAAACCATTGCAGACCGACTGCGTCGTGCGGGCAAACCGCTAATGCTGGTGATCAACAAGGCCGAAGGGTGTGATGTTGACCTGATTACCAGTGAGTTTTATGAACTCGCTTATCCCCATACCGTTGTGATTTCGGCAGCGCATGGTGAAGGGGTATCGGACATGATGAGCGAAGTGTTCGATAACATGCTAAACATTAAAGAAGTGGTCGAAGAAGAGGAAGATGGCCCCCGCAGCATTAAAGTGGCAATTTCAGGGCGGCCCAATGTTGGTAAATCAACACTTGTTAACCGTATTCTGAAAGAGGATCGAGTGCTGGCCTATGACCGCCCTGGTACCACCCGTGATAGTATCCGTATCCCATTCCAGCGTGGAAAACAGAACTATGTGTTAATCGATACCGCTGGCATGCGTCGTCGTAGCCGTGTCAGTGAAGTGGTTGAGAAATTCAGCTCAATAAAAGCGCTGCAGGCGATTAGCGAAGCGGATGTTGCGATCCTTGTGATCGATGCTCACGCGGGTGGCATCTCAGAGCAGGATACTAAAATACTGGGCTATGTGCTGGAGAGTGGCAAGGCGCTGGTGATCGCGGTCAATAAATGGGATGGCATGGATGACTATGATAAACAGCGCGTTGAAGATGAGCTAAAACGCCGCCTCGCTTTTATCGACTATGCCGAAATTCATTTTATTTCAGCATTAAAGGGTCGGGGCGTTAACGCGCTGTTTAAGTCGGTGGAGCGCGCTTACCATTCGGCACAGATGGCGCTCTCAACACCGCAGCTCACCCGAATTCTTGCTGAAGCGGTGGCTGCACATGCGCCACCCGCAGTCCATATGCGCCGTATTAAACTGCGTTATGCGCATCAGGGGGGGCATCGTCCGCCTCGGATCGTAATCCATGGCAACCAGACCGAAAGTATTCCCGATAGCTACGTTCGTTATCTTGAAAAGACCTTCCGTCGAGAGTTAAAGCTTGAAGGCACTCCCATCAAGATTGAATTCAGAACCAGCGATAACCCTTATAAAGGGCGCAAAAACGTGCTTACCGATCACCAGCAAGATAAGCGCAAACGCTATAAACGTTTCCTCGGGCGGCGTGACAGGAAAAAGTAAAGGTTGATGTTAAGCGGGGTGGTTAGTTGTTGCGAAACCTCGAGAGTTCATCAAGTAGCCACTGCCGTGTCGTTATTGTCGGGTTGTTACCGCACTGCACGGTGTAAGCGTTGCCACTAAATGTACTTCTGCTGGCGGCATACTCAATAAATGTTTCGGTCGAGTTGATTTTATCTCGAAAATAGGCGTACTTCTTTTTGATGTGTGATAGTGCCTCCTGCCCGTTATAGTGTGAGCCGTTGCGCTCAATGATGCAGGGGGTACTGGCAACGAAGTTAAGCAGATGTTCTACCTCATGCTGTTGACTGCTGGGAACATCGGCCGCGCTGGTGGAGAGCTGGCTTGCAAAAAGGAGCGCGCAGGCCAGCTGCTGATAGCGCATGGAGGCGATCAGTAGCGGCCGTGCTGTTTGTTGATGTAGTTCGAGAATTCAACATGGCTGTTGTTCATGGTGCGAACAATGCCGTGAATATCGCGAACGATGGCGCGCATCACCTGGTAGACAATGGTCGGTTCTGATGAAATCAGCGCTTCGAATTTTGCCTGCTCCAGGCAGAAGACCTGTGTATCGGTCAGGGCGCGCAGGGTTGCGCTGTGCTCTTTGCCATCCAGAAATCCCATCGCACCAGCCAGTTCACCCGGTTTGAGCACATGTAGCTGATCCTCTTCACCCCCACCGGCATCTTTGACAACAGAGATTTTCCCATCAATTGGCACGTAAAGTGTGTGGTCAACATGGCCTTCAGAGATCAGCTCTTCACCCTGTTTAAGGGTACGCACTTCGATGATGGCGGCGAGCTTTTCGCAATGAGCTTCGTTGAGGTCTTTTCCAAGGGGTGAGTTTTTGATGAGTTCTACTTTACTGATTGCGTTCATGATCTATAAATATCTCTTATGGCTTTTAAATTAAGCGGTTTAACGTTATGCCTCTATTTATCACGCCAAGTATAAAGCTTTCTTCCACAACTTTCACATGGTGTTTGGCTTTCTTTATCTCGCTACTGCAGTTCTTGTTATCGGCTTGTTTCTGTTGTCGCGCCGATATTACAGGATGAGGATGTCGCCGAGACCGGGGTGGTCGTAGCGGGCGCTAATTACGAGGTTTTCACCTGCCAGGTGTGGACGGCTATCAGGCAATACGGCGGTCAGATTAGTCAGCTGTGTAAATTCACCGGCGATGCGGGGGGGCGGCCTCGCTGGTGAGCAAGGCGGCATCACGCATCATCCGTTTTGCAGAAGAAACTGCAGGCAGTTGTACCAGTGCGGGTGGCGGTATTAATTTGAAGCCGTCATGTTCCAGATTATCAGCGTAGTGAAAATCGAGACTCATCGGCGAATTTAAAACATGCCACTGCCCCTTGGCGACGTTGATAGCCTCATCACCTTCGAAGGCGAGGTAGCTGTATTTACGGTAGTGCGGTAGCTTGCGTGACAGAGCTGCCACCGCTTCGGCACGACTGGTGGCGAGCCACACCAGCGTGGTAGCGCTATTCTGCGGATGGCGTGCGGTGAGCATCACCGAATGGCTGGCGATCGCGAGTGACTTCTCTTTAAGCGTGAGCTGCTTGCCTGTAAGCGCCACCCCCTGCGCTTTGAGAGGCTGTTCTACCGCGTGGCTAAAGCGGTTGTTCCAGCCGAGGATCCACACGGCGCGGTCACTCGGTAGCGAATCGATCTCACTGTCGAGCCTGACCTGCCACTTTCCTGGCTGAGTACGCGCCCAAGCCATCGCCATATTGCGGTACTCATCCAATAGCGCCTTGTCTTCACTGGAGGGTAGTAGTATCAGAACCTGTTCGGCACCAAACCCCTGCGACAGTGCCGCGGGTATCTCTCTATTATCGAGCCGGCGAAAGAGATCAAACATCGGGTCGACCTCGATACGCAGTGGGCGGGTATCGAATTCAAATGAGATGTCGCTCTGCGCTCCATTCATCGACACGATCTCGACATGTGGCTCGCGCTCTCCTTCGAGATAGATCATGACTGGGATCTGTAACTCAAATAACGCGCCTGCCTGTTGTTGAATCAGTGATCCATTCAGACGATAGCGGCTGCCCTTTTTGTGGACAGTGGCGTTGCCAAGTGTTAGCGCGGGTGCGCCACTGCGCGCTACCCACTGTTCAAAAAAGGGGGCGAGATCGGTCCCACTTGACTGGCTAAAGGCAGCTTCAAGATCGCTGAAGCTGGTGATTTTGAATTTCTGTTTCCGGTAGAGTGTTGCCAGTGCGCGTACAAATTCACGGTTGCCGAGTTGCTGGCGCAGCATGTGGAACAGCATCAATGTTTTGCCATAGCCGATCGCTTCGCTTGCTGAGCTGTGGCGCGAGCGGAACTGGCTTAGTGGAAAGTCACGCCCATCGCTAACGAAGTCGCTGTAGCGCTGCAGGATGTCGCGGCGGTAGCTAATGGCTCGGCCGCGCTGCTCGGCGATCAGGTGGTCGGCGAGATAGGTCGTTAGCCCTTCGGCCCAGTTGCCCTGATTATAATCGACATAGACACCGTTGCCCCACCAGTTATGCAATATCTCATGCGGGAACGATGAGTGCAGAATAAAGGGAAAGCGGATGACACGTGGCCCCAGGAGGGTGAAGGATGGCATGCCGTAGCCGGTGTCCCAGAAGTTTTCGACCATGGCGAATTTCTGATAGGGGTAGGGGCCGAGTAGCTTGCTGTACATGGCGAGATACTGGACGGTGGTGTCGAGGTATTTCTGCGCAAGCGCTTCATCTTCATCACGCAGAAAGACCATCGCTTCAACTGCCCCCGCGCTCTGGCTATATTCATGATAGCGGTTAGCGATGATAAAGATGTCATCCTGCGGTTGTCTCGCTTGCCACTCTACCCTCTGTTGCGTAGCGCTCTTTTCATGCAGTTGCCGCACCCCCTGGCTAATCGCTGTCCACTCCGCTGGCGTTGTGATGGCCAGTTCAAAGCTGACAAGCTGATTGGGGACGACGGGATACCACAGCGTCGAGCCTGCGAGAAAAATACCTGCTTTATCGATCAACCCAGGGCTCTCTTTAAAACCGCGCGCATACTGCTCTCCTTTAGCGCTGATAGGGTGGTTGATAACACCGCCGTAATGGAGCGTGATCGGCTGGTTGCTGGCATTCAGCTTTACCCGGTAGTGGTGTTGAATTGAGCGCGCTGGTGTATCAACTGTCTCAACGGTATGGGTGGTCGATTGGGGGTTGAGGTCGGCGTGTAATATAAACTCAAAGTAGGGCTGTCTGGCCAGATGGTCGGGTAGCGTGATGGTGTCCTCTGCATAGATCATCGATGTCGATGGATCGAGTGTGATTTTTAAGGTGTGATGGATTGTGCTAGCGGCATTGGCGTTAAATGTAACGGCGCAGGTGAGCAGGAGTAGAAACAGTCGAAGGGCAGGGTGTGTCATCTTGAGTCAGTCCGTTATCGTGGTGCCTCGATCATAGCCCAACTCTCGCTGTAACTAAAAGCGTGTGCTGGGGGCCATTTTAGCAGTAACCAGATTAGCGGTCGGTCGCCCGGCCATAAGCCAGGACAGAGGGGTGTATCTCCCCTTCTAAGCCGCCTAAATAAAGCTTTTTGATCCCATTGCCACGCCGAGCACCAGCAGTGCAAAGGCGAAACCTTTCTGCAGATGCTTCTGCGGGATTTTCTTTAACAGCATACCACCAATGATAGCGCCAAGGCTGGCCGCAATCACGACACCGCTTGTCAGTATGACATCGATCTCTATCGCTTCGGCGTAACGTGCCCCTGCTACCACTGAATTGAGAATAATCAGTATCAGCGAGTGGGCGACGGTCACCGGCATCTGTGATACGCCGAGCCATATCAGCGCCGGGACTAACAGGAAGCCACCACCGACACCCAGAATGCCGGTCAGTATGCCAATCGTGGTGCCGACGGCAGCGGCAAGAATATAGTTAAAGGTTCTCTTTTTATGGCTGGGGGCTGGGTCCATCTTTTTTAGTAGCAGCCAGATTGAAACAACAACCAGCAGCAGCGCAAACAGCGCCGACTGGAGCTGCTCAGCGATGGTGATGCCAATTTCAGCTCCCGCCAGGCTACCGATGATCCCGCTTATACCAAAGGTGATCAGTAGCTTCATATGAAGCACTTTCCAGACGCGTTGGTGGATAATGGCAGTGAGGCTAACGCCAGCCACCACCCACAGGCTCATCGCGACAGCCTCCTTCAATGGAATACCGCCAAGATAGACCAGTAGTGGGACGGTGGTCATACCGCCGCCGGCACCAAAGAGCGCGAGGATGATGCCGACCACAAAGGCCAGCGGCCACAGTAGTAGCGACATCGGCTACGCCTGACCGCAGGCGAGATTGGCGGGAACCGCCTCCATAATTTTTTTCGGGTCAGGCAGGTTCAGCGCCGCCATCATTTCAATAAAGTGTTCGCGGGACTGTTGCATACGTGGGTTGAACTGTTTCTCTTCACCGATAGTGCTCATGGTGTTGCCCCGATAGTCGTGCCCTGGGTATACGATGGTCTCATCGGGCAGTGCATAGAGTTTTTTACTGATGGAGTCGTAGAGCCTGCCCGCATCTCCCTGCTGGAAATCAGTACGTCCGGTGCCGCGTATAAAGAGTGAATCACCGCTAAAGACGACGTTGCCAGCATAAAAACTGAGGCAGCTATTGGTGTGGCCGGGGGTGGCAAGCACCTGTAATGTGTGGCTGCCGAACTTGATCTCATCGCCATCTTTGAGTGCCATGTCAGCACAGGCCACTTCGCCACCGATACCGACACCCGTTTTGCAACCCGTTGCTTCGCGTAGATCACCAGCGGAAGTGATGTGGTCGGCATGGACGTGGGTGTCGATCGCATAACGCAGTGTGAGCCCTAGCTCTTCAATCAATTTCATGTCACGTGATAGCTGCTCTTTCACTGGATCAATGATGATTGCCTCACGCTCTTTTTCATCAGCGATCAGATAAGTGTAAGTATACGTTTCGTGGTCGAACAGTTGACGTAAAATCATGCGTTGCACTCCTGTA
Source organism: Chromatiales bacterium (assembly GCA_011053135.1). Classification (GTDB taxonomy): domain Bacteria; phylum Pseudomonadota; class Gammaproteobacteria; order SZUA-140; family SZUA-140; genus SZUA-76. The sequence goes on along the minus strand of DRLG01000312.1, from coordinate 2,542 downwards.
GTTTTTTGTTCCATGGCATCTTGCCGAGTATTAGCGCCATGCCGCACCATCCAGAAATACCTGCAAAGGTAAGGCCTGCGCCTACAAACACTGCAAGCCAGATAAGTGATGGTGCAACCAGTAATGACCCGAGTGCTCCCGTTAATATTAACAGGCCAGCCGCAATCTGCACCTGCCGCATGATGGGAAGAACCCCCTCTTTCTGTTTTGTTGGTAGCTTGTTCGCTTTCCAGTTTGCGAGACCGCCATCAAGGCTGTAGACGTTGCTGTAGCCCTGTTCCGCTAATGCATCTCTGGCGCGGGAGCTGCGATTACCCGATGCACAGATAAGGATGATCTCACTCTCTTTCGGTAAGTCTAGCGTGTCGATTTTATTCAGGGGAATATTGCGACAATTTGCATTGATACATTCTGAATTAAATTCAGGCACTGTTCGAACGTCAATCAGGTAGTGTTCTCCCCCTCTCTGTTTGATCTTCTGGTCCAGTGCTTTGGATGTGATGTTGCTCATCGATGACTCCTTTCTCAGTCGGGGCAGTAAATTTCTTTAAGTGACATGATGACATTTCCCCAGGCGGGGTTGGCGATACGGTATTGGACAAAGTTCCCCTGCTTTTTAGTTTCGAGCAGCCCAAGCATGCGCATCCTGGAGAGGTGCTTTGATAGATTGGTCTGTTCAGCGCCCGTTGCTTCAAGCAGTTCGCTTACCGTCATCGGCCCGCTCAGCAGGAGGCAGAGAACGGTGAGTCGTAGCTCATGGGCGATCGCTTTGAGCCCTTCGCTGGCCGCCTGCACATTTTCTTTTGGGATCTGGTTCATGGAGGCTACTATATGGCAATATGATCAAATAATCAATCTATTTTCACTGGAATGCTAACGGGTTGTTATTGTTATGTAATCATCTAGATAGATAGCTAATAAATAGCTCTCAGTGAGCCGATATATTATAGGCAGTATAACGGTATGACACGCTGTTCTATTTGCTGTTCTATTTTGCTTTACTGGTTAATATATTATGGTCATAAACACTTTTGCTCCGCAGATGCCGACACTGAATAGTGATATTATTCGGCCGCAAAAATCACCGGACTCATCACCAGAAAGCACGGTGATTCAGGATCGTAATGTCGCCCCAATTCCTGATCCTCGGGTTGTTCAGCAGGCGGATGAGGGCAGTAGTGGTCATCTGCTTCAGAATCCCTGGTATAACAGTCAGCAGAGTGGGGCTGCAGGACAACAGCCAGATGAATCAGCGCGTAGCACTCATGAGTCACCACTAAAGGGAGCTAATCCGGCTCTGAATGATGCTGCTGCACGTGAGGTTCAGCAGCTGGCGCAGCGTGACCAGGAGGTGCGTGCACATGAGCAGGCGCATCTCTCCGCAGCGGGCAGTCGCGCGACCAGCGGCGCAAGCTTTACTTATACCGAAGGGCCAGATGGTAAACGTTACGCCACAGGTGGCGAGGTGAGTGTTAACACATCACCGGTGCAGGGTGATCCTGAGGCGACGCTGCGCGTTGCTGAGTTGATTCAGCGTGCGGCGCTTGCGCCTGCAGAGCCGTCGGCACAAGACCGTCAGGTGGCTGTCGCTGCAGGGGCGATGGCACAGGTAGCGAGTGCTGAGATTGATCGGCAGCGTGTGGATGAGATGCAGGCTATGAATTCTGTAGCGGACGGCTCCTCTCAGTCAGTTGTTGCGGCGACTGGTCAGCCTCAAGCGGCTTCGGCAGCTGCTGTTGTTAACGTAAACACAGTCATTGATGGTAGCGAGCGGTCGCCAGCTGAAGTGGCCGTGGAGAGGCGCGATGTGCAGGTGCGGCAGCGTCAGCAACTGTTAGAGAGCGCCTATGGTGCGGTAGTAAAAGCTACCGAAGAGGACTCACGGGGTGGTTCTGTTGATCGCGCTCAGCCTGTTGTGTCGGCGAATAATCCTGCGTCAGCAGCTGTAGCATCAGTCGGGTCTGAAAAACACCAGGTGGCTGATGGGGTTCGTTCAAATGAGCAGGCAGCAGCTGTTGGGGTTGTCTCTCAGGATGAGAGTGAAGCGCTCTACTCCCCTGTAGAGACCACGCCGCTCTCTGTTGCAGTTGATGAGGCGCCAGTTACGGCTGAGGAGGCTGCTCGCGCAGCATCAAGCGATACTCGTGAACAGCAGGTAAAGGAACGTCAGCAGCTGATGGAAGGGGTCTATAGTGAGGTCACGCAGGGGCTTGGCGGTGAGCCGAGAGGAACAAATCTGGATTACTTTCTCTAAATTTCAAGCCTCAGTCTTTATTGTCCAGACGTAATAGAGGTGCCCTTAGTCTGATTCCTCAGGTGACTAAAAATATCAGATTGATCAGGATTGACGTGAGTGCCAGGCTCTTCCAGAAGGCAACGGGATTACGTTCCATTAACGGTTGGAACTCTTTATTAACCAGTTCATGATTCGGTTTCTGGAGGTCGTGAATGAATTCGGAGAGTAGCTGATAGCGCCGTTCTGGCTTGAGATGTGTCGCCTTTTTAAGTGCGCCATCGACCCATTCGGGCAGTGATGAGTTGT
>DRLG01000311.1 GCA_011053135.1 Chromatiales bacterium | reverse complement strand
TGGTAGATCAGGCGCTCCGCACCTGCTCTCAGTAGTTCCGTGAGCGGGTCGTAGCCAGTCTCTCGACCAGACAGATCAATCACGTTATTCTTGCTCATAGTGGCGTATCTCCTCAGGTTGTTTGTTTGTCTTGCAACAACAAATCAACCAGATACGCCGCTTTTTTTCAACTCATCAAACACCAGATTTGGTTATAACTCATAGCTGCTCGCATCCACCACTATAGATTTATAACGACCACGAAATAATGAACCATCCGTTCGCTTGCGACGATTATGTCGCTGCGTATAAACGCCATCAATATGGCGCATGGCGCGTCCTAAATTACCGCGTGGCGTTTTTATTAGCAGGTGATAATGGTTTCCCATCAAACAATACGCGTGGATTTCAATACCGAAACGCTTATGTGCCTCTCTCAGGCATCTTCTATATTCCTCATAGTACGCTTCATTAGGGAATATCAACTGCCTGCCTCTGCCGCGATTCATGACGTGGTAATAACCATTTTCGTATTCTATTCTTAGCGGTCTTGTCATAATGGCAGCGTGCACCACCTAATATGTTAAGTCAAGATTTGACCCCTTATTTATTGCTCGGCCGCACACCCCTTGTTCTATTGTTTTTAGATCCCCATCAAGACATCCCAAAATGATATTTTCCTTTCACTATAGTCTTTCACAAAAACCATAGAAACTGAAGATGGCGCTTCAATCAAACCACAATTATCATTAAATGAATAAACAAACCTCATTTCATGATCAGCATATAATAGATGCAAGTTTTTAATGTTAATACTGGCAATGAAACCACCATCTGGTTTTTGTCTAAACGTAGCAGTAACAATTTTAGAGATAGGAACTAAATCATCCGTTTCGGTATTTTTTAAGGTCATCCCAGTCAAAGAGACTAAACACCCATCCAGATCCGAAGCGGCATTCAACTTAAACCATAAAAGCATTTCATAAGGCCCCCTACTAACGCTAGTTACATCATCAATATTCAACATGGTGCCACGCAGCTTCGCGTGAATAGAACCAGAATTCAGATGAAATTCAGGCTCACTAAATGCGTAACTTTTATGTGTTTTCATACCGCATCCTGTACAAACTAAAGCTGCCATAATGCTTAGGATAAGAACCCTGAAATTGACCATGGCCTGCTACCTATTGCACTGCGACGGTGTCAGATAATCATATGTCGCGGTAAACCTTTGTGGATTAAACATATCCGATGGTGATGAGCCTAAAATAAAGTACGGAGCGACATCAACGATAGCATGCGGCACTCCGCCTAATAAGGCTGGGTCAAAAATATTAAATGTTCCTGCATTCCCAGGGTCTGTCACTAAATTATCATCAATATCAAAAACAGCCTCACTACGCCCGTCAGGTGATACAAATTTTCGGTTACTTTCGTTACCTGGCCCCATTGTATGGTAAATAGACTCATCAGGTATCGACTGAGTCCATTCGTTAACATCTGAAATATCTGACACAGGCTCGTTCCAATAATTTCTAGCCCAATGTACTAATGCAGCACCACCAATGACAAGTGCTGGGACTGCCGGAACAAGCATCCCACTCGGATCACTATACAACAACGGATTATTATGCACATAGATATACCGGTTCTGCGTCACCGGCTGCGCCAACCTTCCCAGATACGGATCGGCACTGATAAACCGCCCGATGGAGGGATCATAATAGCGCGCCCGCAGGTAAAGCAAGCCGCTCTCTGCATCCATCATCTCACCGGTGTAACCAAAATGCTGGTTTGAACCGCTGCTGGCTGTTTTGACGTTGGAACGTGTGCCAAACGTGTCGTAGTCATACTCATTGCGGACACTGCCGTTCATATCGACGGTGTGGGTAATGCTCCCCACCTTCCCTTCATGCAGCATGTAGAGATCAAGGCTGCGATCCGTGGTGGAGGGTTCTTCTTTTAATAACTGCGGCCCGGCGTAGACGTAGCTGCTTTTGATGGTCATGTCCTCTGCCAGTTCTGCAATGACATGTGACATGCCGAAGATGGGGGCATTGAGGTAGTAGGTGGTGGTGGCGGTAACGTCAATGCTGCTATTGTCATACAACTCCACCGTTTTTGAGCGACGGTTACCAAGTGCATCATAACTGTATTTAGTAATGGTATAAGCTGGTAAACTTTGATCAAAATGCCTGTATTCTGACATTAGCCCTCGATCATCAAAATAATAGAAGTCTATTTCTACATTAGTAAATCCAGCACTAATGTATGTTGTATAAGTCCGTTGTGAGAGACGTCCCGCTGAATCATAAATAAGCGATTCAATATTCTGATAGCTTGCCTGGTAATCATCCCAGCATTTAAGGGACTTGGTTGAGAAAATCGTTTTAACCCCAAAAGACGGAGAGGAAAACTTGCAAATTGACCTATACGGAGACCTTGCGGCAATCCTGAATATAGCAATGGAGAAAAAAGATATGATGAAATTTGGAATTCCTGAACGGCTTCAACGACTACCGGCCAGCGATAATATCGAATAAAAGTGGGAATTGTCGCACATAGATAGTATTGGTAGCGGGGGTAGGATTTGAACCTACGACCTTCGGGTTATGAGCCCGACGAGCTACCAAGCTGCTCCACCCCGCACCTGCATTTACGACGAGGTGAATACTACCAGAGCACCCTGCCCTCAGCAAGGGGCAAACGAAATAATTTCAGATAAACTAATAATTTACGCGGAAGATGCCGGCACAAATGGATCCGCATGAATATCAGTGAGTGAGGCTCCCAGCAGAAACGCCTTGCGCTTTGTCTGATCCACCATCTCTGGGTGGCCGCAGAGAAAGATCTGCCACTTTGCCACTGTCGGCTGCTGCGCAAACGCCACATCATTTGGGTATCCTGAAAACATACCTGCGGGCAGCTCAGACGCTTCCACATCGGAGAGACACGGAAAGTAACTAAAATTAGGGTGCGCTTTCTCAAGTCGACGCAACTCATCAACGTAGTAAAGATTTTCAGCACTCATTGCGCCGTGGCAGAGGATGATCGGCTTCTCAAACCCCTGGGCGAGTGCGTCACGCACCACCCCCCACAGCGGGGCGAGACCAGAACCACTGCCGACTGCGAGTAGCCCCTTTTCACCATCCACTTCGTGATAGAAACATTCACCCATCGGACCGGCGATCGATAGCTGATCGCCCACCTGCACATCGTCGCACAACCAGTTACTCATCGCCCCAGTTGGTACGCGCTTAATATGCAGTTCAAGCATTTCGTCACTGCCTGGCAGAGAGGCCAGTGAATAGCTGCGAATCAGGTCGCCGTTAAACAGATTGATAAACTGCCCGGCTCGATACTCCAGCGGCTCATCACACGCCAGTCGTAATCGTAAAATCTCATCATTTAGAAAACACTTTTCAACCACAGTCACCTGGTGTTTCTGTTTGTGCGCATCGTCCAGCGCAATGATCTCCAGGTCACCCTCTGGCTTACAGACGCAGGGCTTGAAATAACCCAGTGATTTTTGAGTCTCTTTGAGATCCTCCTGAGCATTCGGGGGAATTTCGCCACTGGTCACCTGCATGACACACGATTGACAGGCCCCACTCTCACATGAATACGGCACATGAATCCCATTTCTTAGCAGACAGCGCAGCACCGTTTCATCGTCCTGCCGCTCATAAGAGCGGCCCTGATAGACGACTTTAGACATAATCTCTTACCTTTTAGATGAATGAGTTACTTGCCTAGTACGTCATTGCGTGTGCTTTCAGCGATCGCAGCCGCTTCACCAATGAGGTCATCTGGCACGCCCAGCTCCTTTAATGTAGCCCCCAGGTTTTCCATTACCGCATCAAAATGTGAATCATTTAAACCTCGTTCAACCAGATGTGCGTGCCCTTTCCGCATATCCTCACCCGTATAATTATTGGGGCCTCCCAGCGCCATCGTTAAAAAAGCCTTCTGCTTGGCGGCCTGTTTCTCCATGTCGGTATCGGCAAAAAAACCATTGATGCGGTCATCCGCCAGTACCTTGCGGTAGAAGAGATCAACCGCTGCATTGACTGCCGCCTCACCACCAATTCTCTCATAAACACTTTGACTCATCATTTAGCTCCTTCTGGATCGATTAAAGTTACGCCGGGATCAAAACTTAGTAATTGCATCTCATATGCACTTTAAGACTAGCTTAGTTAGCATAGGGACGCAACCCGCTTGATTTTGACATCAAAAGCTCAGCGGCACCTTGCCAATATTCATGAATATCGCCGCTATTTATTGCAGGTTCCACCGGTATTTAACGATTACCTCGCTCTCACTGAGTCTCTCTTTAATGTAAAGCGATGGGAGTAATTTAACCTCTCTGTTGATCGATATGCTGTTTTCACAACGAAGATTATGTCACGCAGAGCGCCCCCGGAGGCGGCGATTACAACGCAAAAAAAAAAGGTGCCGATGAGGCACCTAAATATCGAGGGAGAGTGAAAGCCAAAAAGCGAGGGGGACGCTTTTCTGTGCTTTCACCAAAGTTATTGCACAAGATATGCCACAGTTG
>DRLG01000310.1 GCA_011053135.1 Chromatiales bacterium | reverse complement strand
TTAAAAGCACGTACCAGTTTGGCATAGATGCTGTACTGCTCCTCCTCATCCGGCAGTTCAGTGCGGTTCATGAAGAGTATTTCAGTGCGATAGAGGCCGATACCATCAGCATCAAATGCACTGGCTGTATCAATCTCTTCAACCAGATCAAGGTTCACCATCAAACGTACCTCATGGCCATCCTTTGTGATGGCGGGCAGCCCCTTGAACCGCTCAAGAGCGGTAAGCCGTGCATGGTCATGCGCTATACAGTGTTGATAAAAGTGCAGCGCATCTTCATCGGGCGAGGCGATCACCACGCCGTATCGGCCGTCGACCACCAGCGGCTCGTTCTGACTCAGATAACGACAGGCGTTATGCACCCCGACCAGTGCAGGTATGCCAAGGCTGCGCGCCAAAATAGCCGTGTGAGAATTGGCTGCGCCATCTTCGGTGATAAAGGCGGCCACACCCCGCTGATGCATTAGCAGCATGTCCGCCAGCGACAGCTCATTCGTCACCACCACCCCACCTCTGGCTCGCTGCGACAGATCATGGTGCGGGTGTTCTATGTGGTTTAACAAGATCCGCTGAATACGGTTGACCACATGGTCAATATCATCACGACGTGTTTTGAGATAGGGGTCATCCATCACCTCAAACACCATCACTAGCGCGTCGCGCTGCATCTTCAGCGCCCACTCGGCATTGCATTGCAGGCGGTTGATCAGGCTCACCGGGGCACGGCACAGCGCATCATCCTCAACCATCAACAGGTGTGCATCAATAAAGGCGCTGATTTCAGGTGGGGTATCCGCCGGGATCTGGTGGCGGATCTGTTCAAGCTGCTGGCGCGCCTTTTTGAGGGCCGCCTTAAAGCGAGCCACCTCTGCCGCCAGGAGTGGTTTAGGAATCACATACTCAAGTATTTCAAGTTCATCGCGACGCAGGATCTGGCACGACCCAATCGCGACACCCCTTGAAACACCCGTACCACTCAGCATTAATGCCATAAAAAGAGAGACTCCTGACTATTCGGTGGCCACCATCTTTTATTGTTACTGAAAACTTATTCTACTCGCCCCTTGCTACTCATCTTCGCCAAAACGTTGTTCAACAAGCTGCTGGAGCTGCGCTATCGCCAGCGCTTCGTCACCACCTTCTGCGCTCACTTCTATCTGCGTCCCCTTTGCAGCCGCCAGCATCATCACCCCCATGATGCTCTTGCCGTTCACACAACGGCCACCACGTTTAACCGTTATCTCACTGTCAAAGCTTGACGCAAGCGTGACAAATTTTGCAGCGGCGCGCGCATGTAGCCCGAGCTTGTTGATAATCGTTAGCTGCGCGCTTACCATCCGTTTAAGGGGCCTCCTTGCGGCAGTGAAAGATACCGTCACGACCACCACTCAGCGCCTTTTCCAGCAGCTGTTCAATACTCAGATCAGGGTAGTTCAGCACGCGAATCAGCATGGGTAGATTAATACCTGACACCACCAGCCGCCGTGCCTCATCGTCCTGAAATTTCATTGCGATGTTACTGGGCGTTGCGCCGTACACATCCGTCAGCAGTAGCACGCCATCGCCCTGGTTCAGCTGCAGCAGTGCAGCCTCAACATTACCCACCACCTCATCGGGATCGCATCGATTGGAGACGGCGATCACACCAACCTGTAACGGGGTTCCACCCAGCATCGCATAGGCGGAGTCAAGCAGGGCCTGGCCCACCTCGCCGTGCGTAACAATCAGCAGGGCGACACTCATGAGAGCTCACGGTGGCGAATCATCACCCCCTCTCGCTGCCGCTTAAAATGAGCGCCAAGCGCTTCGGCAAAATAGACCGAACGGTGCTGCCCACCGGTACAGCCAATGGCTACCGTCATGTAGCTTCGGTTATCAGCCTCAAAGTCAGGCACCCAGCGTTCAATAAAACGGGTGATGTCGGCCAGCATCTCAGTCACAATCGTCTGCTGCTGCAGGAATTTGATGACATCGTCATCTCGCCCTGTTTGCAGGCGTAGCTTAGGGTCCCAGTGCGGGTTTGGCAGGCAGCGAACATCAAAAACAAAGTCTGCATCGATCGGGTGTCCATGTTTAAAACCAAAGGAGAGAAACTGTAGTGACAGGGTTAAATCTGAATTTCTTCCCACACGGTCACGGATCTGATCTCGCAGCTGATGGACATTCGTCTGACTCGTATCAATGTGCAGATCAGCGCAGTTGGCGATCGGGTTCAACAGGTGGCGCTCCGCTGCAATCGCTTCAACCAGCGGAATTTCATCATCCGTTAAGGGGTGTTTGCGGCGCGTTTCACTAAAACGTTTGATCAGCGCGTGGTCATTCGCAACCACAAAGATAACCTCGCAGCTGATACCCTGCTCCTTGATGTTTTTGAGTACAACCTGAAAGTTCTGCAGGTCATCGATCATATTGCGCGCATCAATACCGACCGCAATCTCAGTAACCTCCTGCCGCCCCTCCATCACCTTCATCTGCGCAACAAAACCGGGTAACAGTGCAACTGGCAGGTTATCTACGCAGTAGAAACCAAGGTCTTCCAGCGCCTGTAATGCAATACTTTTTCCAGCGCCGGAAAGCCCGCTCAGGACTAGCAACCTCATAAAGAACCTCTAATTAAAAAAACGCTTTTGTCGATCAATAAAGTCCTGCGCGGCATCATAGCCGCTCAGGCGCAGAATATGGTTGCGCACTGCAGCCTCGATGAGCAGCGCCAGATCACGCCCCGGCGCAACCGGTAGAATCACGCGTGGAATCGCCACCTCTAACACTGAGGCGTCCTGCTGACTCCCCATCAGGCGGTCTATGTTGCGCACGTCATCGTCATCGATCGGTTTTAGATGGACAATCAGGCGCAGGTTTTTATCTTTCTTGATCGCACTGTCACCATACATCGCACGAATGTTGAGCACTCCCAGCCCGCGCACCTCAAGAAACCCCTGCAACAGCTCGGGGCAGGCCCCTCGGACCACATCCGGCGCGATCCTTGAAAACTCCGGCGCATCATCGGCGATCAGACGGTGCCCACGCGTCACCAGCTCTAGCGCCAGTTCACTTTTGCCAACACCACTCTCGCCAGTTAGCAAGACACCGAGACCGCGCACTTCCATAAAGACACCATGCAGCGTCTCGCTCTCCGCCAGCAGGCCCGTCAGATAATATTGCAGGTGATCGATCAATTTATCACTGTTCAGCGAGGAAGAGAAAAGCGCCACCGACTGCTGCTCTGCTCGCTGCTGCAGATCGTCCGTCGGTAGTGCGCCATCGGCCACCACAACAAAGGCGGGCTGCTCTTCAAACAGTTTTGAGAGGGTGTCGTGATACGAATTTTTACCCAGTGACTTAAGGTAATCGAGCTCCGTGCGGCCTAACACCTGCACTCGGCTGGGCTGAATAAGATTGAGATGCGCCACCATCGGCATACCGGGGTAGCCTGCCCCTCCAACAGCATCGGGTGAAAACTGAATCTCACGCGCCTGGCCGCTGCGTCCGGCAACCCATTTCAGCGCCAGTTTTTCAGCGTGACTCTCAAACAGTTGGTTGACAGTCAGTGATTTATTCATTGCGACTATGCGCAGGGGCGCGCTTGCTGAGTTGAACCCAAACTGGATTGCCACTGCGTGAGAAGCTGGTAGAGCGAGGCATCATCATCGGCAGCACGTAACTGCTCACAAAAAGCCTCATCACCAAAAATCTCTGCCAGCATTGATAACAGCGCCAGATGTTCGCTGGTCGACTCTTCCGGTACCAGTAGCGCACAGATCAGGTCGACAGACTGATTATCAACGGCGTCAAAATCGACCCCTTGCTGTAGCTGTAAAAAAGCACACACCGGTTTTTCAACCCCCTTCAACCGACCGTGTGGAATTGCAGCACCGTGCCCCAGTCCGGTGCTACCCAGCCGTTCACGACCGATTAATCCTTCAAACACTTCGGCCTGAGTCAGCTCGGGAGAGGCAAAGACGAGCAGCTCACTGAGCTGCTCTAATGCACGCTTTTTACTGCTGATTTTCTTCTGAGCAATGACACTCTCAGGCAGAAAAAACTCACTTATATCCATGCTTTTTTATTTCCAGAAACAGCTATTCCTATCGTAAATTTATTCAGTTCCGGTGCCATCCTGAACAGTATCGATAACCTCATCCTTAATCGGAAACCCTTTGTTCCGCCCACGGTGATCTTTGCGTTTCTCTTTATGTTTAATCACCTGCCGGTCAAGCTTATCTGCCAGGGCATCGATCGCTGCATACATATTTTCACTTTCAGCATCCGCAAATAGATCCGCGCCGCTCACATGCAGTTTAGCTTCTGCCTTCTGCACCATTTTTTCAACTGCCAGCACAACATGAACATTGCCTACACCGTCAAAATGACGCGCAAGCTTCTCCAGCTTTTCATTCACGTAATTACGCAATGCTGGGGTAATATCGATGTGGTGACCTGTCAGATTTATTTGCATTTTAATACCTCGATGTTATGTCAAACGTTTACGCTCACTTGATGAAAGGATCGATATCGACTCACGATATTTCGCAATCGTTCTACGAGCAACATTGATCCCCTGTTCTTCAAGAATTTTTGAAATTTTACTATCGCTTAATGGTTTTTCCGGATTCTCAGCCGCCACCAGTTTTTTAATCAATGCACGAATGGCTGTCGCGGAGCACTCACCACCACTGGCGGTGCCAACGTGGCTGGAAAAGAAATATTTCAGCTCGAAAATACCGCGTGGGGTGTGCATATACTTCTGTGTTGTAACGCGAGAGATTGTTGATTCATGCATCCCAACCACCTCGGCGACATCATGCAGTACCAGCGCCTTCATCGCCTCCTCGCCGTGTTCAAGAAATCCTCGCTGACGCTCGACGATGCAGGTGGCTACTTTCAGCAGCGTTTCGTTACGACTTTGCAGACTTTTAATGAACCACCGCGCTTCCTGTAAATGGTTTTTTAAATAGGTGTTGTCGGCGCTATTGTCTGCACGCTTCACTAATCCAGCATAGCCGTTGTTAACCCGAACTTTGGGCAACGCCTCACCATTTAGCGTCACCTTCCAGGCGCCGTTATCTTTTCTAACGATCACATCAGGCACTACATATTCGGTCTGCCTGGGTGAGACCAGAGCACCGGGACGCGGATTGAGCGTCTGCACCAGCGCCATTATCTCTTTTAGCTCATCCTGGGTGCATTTCATGCGCCGCATAATCTGCGGGTAGTCGCGTGAGCCGAGCAACTTCAGGTGGTCGGTAATTAACCTGCGCGCCTCTGCCAGCCACGGCGTCTCAGGGCTTAGATGCTGCAACTGCACCAGCATGCACTCCTGCAGGTCACGGCAACCCACGCCGACAGGGTCCAGATTATGAATGCGATGCAGCACCGCTTCGACCTCATCAAACTCGGTCTCCAGCTCTTCACGCAGACCAGAAAAGATCTCTTCTAATGAACAGGTAAGGTAACCCTGCTCATCGATCGCATCGATAATCGCCTCGGCAATCTCCATATCTTTTTCGGTAAAAGAGGTCAGCCGTATCTGCCACAGCAGATGCTCCTGCAGCGATTCAGACGACTCGTCCTGGCTTTCATAATCACTGTTGTCAGGCAGCGCGCTGGATGATGTCTGCGGCATCACGCTGTCATAGGTATCTTCCCACGAGCTATCGACCGGCAGCTCGTCCGGCACCGCATCGGAAAGTTGAGAGACAACATCACCATCACCAGCCGCCCCCACATCAACCGTGCTGAGATCATCAACGGGGTTCTCAGAGGGGGTCTCGGTAGCATCACCATCACTGGATGAGAGTTTGGCAGCGCCATCATCAGTGGCGTCATCGGTCAGTTCCAGCATCGGATTCGATTCCAGCGCCTCCTGAATCTCAGCCTGGAGATCAAGGGTCGACAGCTGTAACAGGCGTATCGCCTGCTGCAACTGTGGCGTCATGGTTAACTGTTGTCCGAGACGGAGCTGTAGGGATTGCTTCATATATCGCCGTCCTGATTCGGCGCCATCTTGTTGCTAAGCTTGTTGGCCACTATTTTAGCGTAATTGGCACCTTTTTTCAGCGCTTATCAGTAAATTAAAGTCGAAAGTCCTGCCCAAGGTAGACCTCTTTCACCTGCCTGTTTTCCAGAATATCTCCTGGCGCGCCCTCTGCCAGCACCACCCCTTCGCTCATAATGTAGGCGCGCTCACATATTCCCAGCGTCTCTCTAACGTTATGATCAGTAATCAACACCCCTATCCCTTTGTCAGTAAGAAAACGAATGATGCGCTGAATATCAATCACAGAGATCGGGTCGACACCCGCGAACGGCTCATCTAACAAGATAAAGCGGGGGCTTGTGGCCAGTGTACGTGCAATTTCAACGCGCCGCCGCTCACCACCCGAGAGGCTCATTCCGAGGCTGTCACGCAGATGGGTGATGTGTAGCTCTTCCAGCAGCTCATCCAGTTGCGCCAGCTGCTGGGCACGATCAAGATCACCACGCACCTCAAGAATCGCCAGGATATTCTGTGAAACCGTCAGTTTACGGAAAATCGACGCCTCCTGCGGCAGGTAGCCCACCCCCATCCTGGCGCGAATATGCATCGGATAGTTTGCCATATCCTCGCCATCAAGCATGATGGTCCCTTTGTCGCACCCAACCAGACCGACAATCATATAAAAACAGGTGGTCTTACCGGCACCATTGGGACCCAGCAGCCCCACAATCTCGCCGCTGTTGATCTCGAGCGAGACATCCTTGACCACCGCACGGGACTTGTAGCTTTTAGCCAGATTTGATGCGATTAGTGCGTGCATCAGCGTTGATGATCCCGCTGCTTTTTCACCTT
>DRLG01000309.1 GCA_011053135.1 Chromatiales bacterium | reverse complement strand
GCATTAATCAGACTACCGAGGATTAACCCGGCACACATCCAGATGAGTATCTTTGTTGTCATGTTCTGTTTTGCCTGCATGGTCACTCCACTGTTACCGCGTTTACTGGGCTAGCGTTAATCAAAAAGTAAGGGGGTTACTCTGTCTCGTTGTGTTTCTGTTTCATCGCCTTTTGCAGGTTCTCTAACATCAGGCCGGGCTTACCAAAGGGTTTCATTTCAAGCTTGATCGCGTTATATAAGGTTGCACTTCTGTTTTCATCACCGGTGACTAGCAGATGATAACCTCCCAGCGGCATCGTGCTGGGCAGTGTTGCTGTCAGCGCTCGCTTTTCCGCATCGATAACCAGAGTGCTCTCCGGTAACGGCTGAAGTGCAATGATATTGGTGCTGCCTGAAAAATAGAGTACGCCCCTGTGGATATTGAAGCGATCAATCTTGCCGTTGGTGTGGTAGCGGCCCAGCAGCTTCCACTGCTGTGTTTTGCTGATGTCGTATTGATAAACATAGCGCCCATCGACCGCCGCATAGAGGGTTGAGCCATCAATCTGAAAGTCACTGATACTCCTTGATATGGGGATCTTCCCCACAACGCGAGGGGTTGCCGGTGCCGAGATATCCACCATTAAAATGCCATCACCAGGGAGGTGAAGATAGAGCGTAGTGCCCTCTTTACGCAGCAGCTCCGCATGAGCCGAAAGCTTGAATGAATGTACTCTCTTAAGTTTAGCGGGGTCATCACTGTCGATAATCTCAAGGCGCTGCTCATCGCTGGTGAGATAGATGGTATTGCCCTCATTCCAGAGAGCGATCAGTGGCACGTGGTAAGTGGTGCGTATTAGCGGCGCCTGCGGTTTTGCCACATCGATAACGGTGACAGCGCTGCCTTGCTCGGCGACATAAAGCTGGCCATCTGCGATGCGAATGATATCGGCGCGATGAGCAAGTTTGATCTGTTTTAACAGCTCTGCCTGAAACGGGTTGGTGATATCGATAATAGAAATATATTGATTCTCCTGCGCAACATAGGCGTAGTGACCATCGATGGCAATGTTGAGCGCAGCGCTTTCAAGGTTGACCCCGGTAAACCAGGTCGGGTTAAGTGGATTATTGATATCAAAGATCTGTAGCCCATCGATGCCGCTGGCGGTAAAGAGATAGTTATCGCGCGCGATGGTCTGCTGAACCTGGTCGTTACCCAGATAGCGGCTTAACAGCGATGGGCGGCTGGGGTTACTGATATTAAGCACGGCAAGCCCGCCCCACCAGTCAAAAATATAGGCGTGTTCATCTTTAAGGCGCAACCCCCATGCGGCACCCTCTGTGTCGTAACTACCGACGATACGAGGCTGCGCCGGATCACTTATGTCGATCACCTGGAGACCCGCAAGCCAGTCGGCAATATAGAGATAGTCGCCCTTGCGCACTACACCGCGCGCATTACCCGGCGTTGCGACATGACTAATAGCTGTTGGATTGGTGGGGTCGCTGATATCGACAACATAAACACCATTGTCAAAAAAGGTGACGAAGGCGTAGTCACCATCAACCACCACATCTTCAGCGGCGCCACCGGGGGTGAACGCTCCGATCTGTTTCGGAGTCGTTGGGTCTCGGGTATCAAAGATCAGCAGGCCCGTTTCATCATCGGCAATAAATGTCAGTTCGCCACGCACCTGAATACCCCACGCCTTGCCGGCGGTGTTTGTGCTGCTGAGCAGTACCGGCGCGCTGGCATTACTGATATCGATAATCTGAAAGCCACCGCGGTGGCTGGCCAGGTAGAGCCGGTTACCTTGCAGTTGCGGAATATAGGCGAGCCCCGCGGTCTGCAATGTTGAGACCGGCTTGGGTTGATTGGGGTCGCTGACATCGACAATCAAAAGTCCGTGATCATCATCGGCCACATAGGCGTAGTCATCACGTACTACGATACCCTTAGGAGAGCCCGCGGTTTTAAGGCTCGACAGCAGCCGTGGTTGATGAGGCTCCGTGATATCGTAAAGATGAATACCTGAGAACCAGTCCGCCACGTAGAGAATATTGTCGCGAATAAAACCGCGTCGCTGGCCGCCGAAGTTAACCCCCTGGCCAAAGTCCAGCCCCTCATTGCTAACCTGTGGCGGCGGGGTAGAAAAATCATATTCAAGTAGTTCATCGGCAGAAATCGCAAACAGCCGCTTGCCCTGTTGTCTGAAACTGATTAGCTGGCGCTCAGTCTGCTCTGGGTCACTATAGGTTGCAATGATTGATGGCATGTTCGGCATGCCGGCATCAAGTAGTGCGAGGTGGTTGTCATCATTCAGTACCACTACCCTCTCACCCACAACATCAACGCGAGTCACATTGCCAGCTTTCTGGTGGCTGCCGAGCCAGCCAAAATGGTCTGGGCTGGCGATGTCAAACAGCGTTACTCCCGCTGTTGTGGTGGCAACATAAAGAACCCCTTCACTCTGTTTAAGGCTGACAGCCGCATCGCTGGTAACGTATCGGTTGCGCGTGGTGATAGCCGTTGGTTCACTGCTATCAAGCACCGTGATGCCGCTATCACCCATCGCAAGATAAATGCGTGACTCGCTAATAGTGAGATCATAGCCCTCGCCTTCGAGAGTAGTGGTTGATAGTAGCTGTGGATTGTTGGCTTTACTGGTATCGAGCGCCAGCAGCGTGTTGTTGGTGAGCAGAATAGCAGCGAAGCCATTGGCTAATACATCGAGGGCGATGATCGCATCGCTCATCGCATAGCGACCGATCACAGCGGGTGTCGCGGGGTGCTGAATATCAACTATCGATAGCTGCTTATCACCAGCAACATAGAGGCGGTTATTAATGGCGTGCAGCTGCTTTGCTGCGTGCGGTAGCTGCAGGCGAGCGACTACGGTTGGTGCGGTCGATTCAGCAACATCAACCACTAGCACCCCGCCATTTGTGGTCGCAATAAAGGCGTGGTTGTTGGCTAGCGCGAGGTCAAACGCCAGCTCATTCTGGAGGAGCAGGCGCTGTTTAAGGTAGGGGCCGCCCGGCATCAGCAGCGCCTTTTTTACACTGCTGAGCCGGTTGTTGACAGAGTCGAGATCGACCTCGATGACACGCTGTTTACCCGCATAAAGGGTAACATTTTCAATGGTGGCGCTGTCTGCTGGCGCGGCAGTTGTGAACAGCCATGCTGCGATGCAGACAGAGAAGAAACGAGCCTTTTTAAAGGGTACTTTGGTTAACGTGGTCATGGCGTAGAGGGCTCATACTCGACACCACCCCGGCCTGGTTGTGCGTTGTCGTCCCACATCTCCAGGCCGGAATAGTGGTTGCAGTTAAAGTTTTGATAAAACGTTTTCAGCTGAGACCAGTGTGCTCTTGATATCGCGGTGTCCATGTGCCGCCGAGACAAAGCCCGCTTCGTATGCCGAAGGGGCAAGGTAGACACCATCTTCCAGCATCGCATGGAAGAACTTCTTAAAACGTTCAATGTCACATTCGGTCACCTG
>DRLG01000308.1 GCA_011053135.1 Chromatiales bacterium | reverse complement strand
TGACTATACAGAACGGCAGTACTGTCGGTACTGAAGGCGGTGGCATTCGCAGTGTTCTGGGTAAGCTCACCATCAGGAATGCAACCATTGATAGCAATGAAACTACTGGCTTTGGCTATGGCGGCGGCGGTATCTACAGTGCCGGACCGCTAGTTATTGATAACACCACGATCAGCAATAACCGTTCATCGCGAGGCGGTGGCCTGCTCCATTTCAGCTACGACATGACCATTACCAACAGCCGCATCAGCTCCAATCTGGTCGACTTTGGTGCGGGTAGTGGCGGCGGGATTTTTATTCAGTCGGACGCTACCAATACCATCATCAATACCACCATTGATGGCAACACCGCGGCGCTCGGTGGCGGCGGCGGTATTTACGCAGTCAACGGCCTTACCCTCACAAATAGCACTATTAGTAACAACACGGCGCTACTGGTTGGTGGTGGTGGCATCTATGATATCGGCCTGGCACCACTGGTTATCACTAACTCCACCATTTCTGGTAATGAAGCGACGGGTAATGGCGGCGGGATTCAGGTAAGGCAGAGCCGTGCTTCAGTTATCAATAGCACCATCTATGGAAACAGGGCCTTTGGTACACATGATGTTGCTCAGGAAACCTATAATGGTCATGGTGGTGGAATCTACCTGCCGAGTGGTTCAAGCATCGTTCTATCAAACACTATTATAGCAGGCAATACCGCTTCTGTTCTGACTCCTGCGGGTAACAACTGTTATAGCCAGAATAGCACCGGGGTGTTTAGCGCTATTCAAACGACCTCTGAATATGTCATCTCGGATGACAGCACCTGCGAACTCACCGGCACTGGAGATCAACCGAACACCACCCCCAGTCTATCAACGGTACTGGGCACAAACGGGGGGCTTACGCTAACGCATGCCGTTCTTTTCCCCAGTGCTGCGATCGATACAGGCCCCAGCACTCCCGCAAACTGTTACGCTACCACTACAGATCAGCGCGGCTTTCCGCGCCCGGTCGATGGTGGTAGCGGTGGTGACTGTGACATCGGTCCATTTGAGTATAACTCGACCGCATCTGTGGCAGATATTGGAGTGACAATTGAAGCGGATAGAAGCCCGGTCATTAATGGTGGCGCGCTCACTTATACTGTTAAGGTAACAAATCATGGCCCAGATACTGCCACTAATGTGGTGCTCTCTGATGACCTTGCCGCGGCCAACCTCTCTTACGTCTCTGATACCGGCAGTTGCAGCGGCGCACCCGCATTAAGCTGCAGCCTGGGAACGATCACTGCGGGTAGCAGCCAAACGATTACGATTTCCGTTACCGCCCCCACCACACCCGGACAGATAACCAACACAGTCTCTGTGGTGGCGACCGAAAGTGATCTCAATGCCACCAATAACAGCGCCACCAAGGTCATCGATGTCATTGGCAGTAGCGATCTTAGTATTACGATCAGCGGCTCTGTTGCCACGGCAACCGCCAATGTCCCAATGAGCTACGATGTGGTTATCACCAATAACTCTGCTGATACAGCTAATGATGTCATTGCAACGGTTAAGTTTGATGCAGCTGTCTCCCTGGGCCTGGTTTCACCAGCCGTTAATTGTGGGTTTGATGTCGATTCAGCCTATTTAATTTGTGAACTGGGCAACATCGCCGGCAGTGATACATTGACCCTGAATGTCACGATCACGCCTCTATTATTTGGCTCCATCACCAGTGATTCATCGGTCACCTTTTCCGGCATAGACCCCAATTTAAGCAACAATACCAGCTCGACCAGTACCACTGTGATCGCAAACGCTGCTCTCTCAATCACCACCACCGACTCACCTGATCCGGCATATCAGAACGCCGATATCTTTTACAATTTCACTGTTGCCAATAGCGGCCCCTCGACAACCAATAACACGCAACTTGTCGTCACCTTCCCTGCTGGTATGTCACTTAGCCCGGCAAGCGGCGCCTCACCAGTCGGCTGCTCAGGGGCGGGAACTGTCACCTGTGACCTTGGCGCAATCAGTGGCGGATTTGATAAAACGATTACTCTCGTCGCCATTGCCAATGCCGCTGGCACCTATACAGTGAGCTCATCCGCGACCAGCAATGAAACGAGCGGATCTGCTCTCGATTCTGAAACGACGGTCGTGAACCCTCCAGCGACCCCATCCCCACCAGATGCTGACCTTCTGGTTACGATAGTCGACACTGCCGATCCTGTCGTCGTCGGTAACAGCATCACCTATAACGTCACGGCGACGAATAACAACGGGCCCAATGTGGCACAGAACGTTGTGATCTCTGTTACATTACCAACCACCACCACATTCAGCAGCGCCTCTTCTGGTTGCGTCTATAACAGTGGTGTCGTTACCTGTGAGATTGGAGCGCTTGGCGTGGGCCTCTCTAGCGGTATCAGTGTCACCGTCTACTCCTCGGCCGTTGGAACCTTCACCGCATTCGCCTCCGTCAGCGACTCTGTAGGTAATGACCCTGAACTGAGTAACAATACAACCACACAAAGCACCAAGGTAAATGCCGCCGGCAGCGGCGGCACTGCTGGCTCCCGCCTCAATAGTGGGGGTGGGGGCAGTTACGAAATAACTGAGCTGGGCGTATTGCTATTCATGGCCACCCTGTTATTTAATAGACGACGTCAGCCAGACATCCGATTTTGAGAATTACCCGCCCTCGGGTAAAATCCCTACAAATTTACGCCAACCGGTTGGATCCTTCAGTATATTAATATATACTAAATTACCATGGAAAAACGAAACGAAAACAAACGCTATATCACGGCTTCACATAACTTACGCTCTATCTCACACCCGCTCAGATTGGCAGTGTTATGCGAATTAACTAAAGGCCCAAGGAACGTTACAGAGCTTCTATCGGTGACGGGTGTCTCTCAGCCCAATCTATCGCAGCATTTAGCCAAGCTGCGTATGTCCGGGGTTGTCAACAACGAGCGCCGTAACCAGCACGTTTATTACAGCATTGCCAGCCCTCTGATTAGCGAAGTAATCAAGAATATTCGCAACACTTACAAGCTCAGCATTAAGTAGGAAACCCCTTACCTGGCAAGTAACCGCGCCAATCATACTCACTATCCCCGCACACAATAAAATGGGGGTTGAGTAGCGATTCTCTTGTACGGTAACTCAGCGGCTGTAAGTTAAGCGTCATGACCTGGCCACCCGCCTGCTGCACGATGCACTGTGCAGCAGCGGTATCCCACTGCGAGGTTAAACCGAAGCGCGGGTAGAGATCAGCCAGCCCCTCAGCCACCAGGCAGAACTTCAGCGAGCTCCCCAGCGCCACCTGGCGACATGCGCCCAGCCCGCCAACAAACGCCTGTAGTGCGTCGCTGCCGTGAGAGCGACTCACTGCCACTACAATATGGTTAACATCGAAGGAGCGTGTTTTTATCGGCACAACAGCACCACCAGCAAGCTGCCTGGCGGCACCACCTCCTTGCGCTGCAAAATAAGCGACACCACTTTCTGGTACCACAACCACACCAAGCACCGCCTCCCCCGCCTCAATGAGTGCGATATTGACGGTAAACTCGCCGTTTCGCTGGATGAACTCGCGCGTGCCATCCAGCGGGTCAATCAGCCAGTAGCGCTGCCAGCTCGAACGCACCTCATACGGGATATCGCCAGACTCTTCGGATAAAACCGGAATGGCTGGCGTTAACTCGGCAAGCGCGGTAACAATAATCTCATGGGCCGCTAAATCTGCGGTCGTCAGCGGCGACATATCCCCCTTCTGCTCGACCTCAAACCCCTCTTCATAAATCGAGAGCACCTCAGCCGCAGCCGCGCGTGCAATCGCAAGCACATCCGGCAGCAGCTGTGCGGCGAGATGGTGTGGCTCGTCACTCATTTAGCAGCCTCCTTTTCGCCATCAGATCGCGCACCATATAGAGCGCCGCAATGCTGCGCGCCTCGCTACACTCCTCTTGCTGCAACAGTTCATCCAGCTGTGAAAGCCGCCACGGCACGACCTCTATCGCCTCCGGTTCATCACCCGGCAGGCGCTGCTCATACAGCGCTTCGGCCAGCACAATATAGGTCTGCTGACTGGAGTATCCCGGCGCGGAGGTTAGCTGCTTGAGCAGGGTTAACTGCTTCGCACCGAACCCCACCTCTTCCATCATCTCTCGTTCCGCTGCCACCAGCACCGCCTCATCCTGCTCAATGCGCCCCTTAGGCAGAGCCAGCTCATAACGATCGACCCCAGCCGCATATTCACGTATCAACAACACCCTGTCATCGTCAAGCATCGGCACCACCAGCACCGCGCCATATGCGCTGGTTTTCAGCCGCTCATACTGCACCGTTACCCCGTTCGAAAACGCCAGATCGAGCGCTTCCACCTGAAACAGCCGTGTTTTTGCAACCGTCTCAACATTCAATATTTGTGGTTTTTTAGCCATCGCCAATCCTTTATCATAACCGCCTTCGGGTACTACAGTACCACCACTCATTACGATTTCAATAATATAGAGCAGCAACAATGGTCAACTGGGATAAGATACAAAACGTCCTGCTGGATATGGACGGCACGCTGCTTGACCTCCATTTTGATAACTATTTCTGGCGCGAGCACCTGCCAATTCGTTACGCTGAGAAACACAATATCGATCTTGATGAGGCAAAGCAGAGCCTCTTTCCACGCTTCAGACAAGTTGAAGGGACGATGCAGTGGTACTGTCTCGACTACTGGTCTGAAGCACTTGAGATGGATATTGTTTTTCTAAAGGAGGAGGTCACTCACCTGATCGCAGTGCATCCGCATGTGATCGACTTTCTCAGAGCGATGCGCCGCACAGGTAAACATATCGCACTGGTCACCAACGCCCACCAGAACAGCCTGATGCTAAAGATGAAGCACACCAGCATTGGTGAATACCTTGATGCCGTAATCTCATCACACACCATCGGCCTGCCCAAAGAAGACCCTGCATTCTGGCTAAGGCTGCAGAAACAGCTACCATTCAGGGCCGAGACATCACTATTAATCGATGACAATACAACGGTTCTGCGCTCTGCCAGGCACTTTGGGATTGCACACCTGCTCGCGGTAAAAAACCCGGACAGCAGACAGCCACCCTGTGATCACAGCGGCTTCAACGCCATTCAGAGCTTTCTCGATATCACACCGCAAACGCCAGCCCCCTAGGGGGTGTTCTCAATCAGCTGAGTGAGGGTGATTGAGAACACCCCAGGCCAGCCAGCTATTTTCCCCAGCGCCTGTAACGTTTCTTACAATATTTCAGCAGCGCATCATAACCATCAAAAAAGAGCTCAAAGCCTTTCTCGGCCGACTCATCCAGCTCACAATAATCGTTGCTATATTCGCGACAGACCTGTGGTCGAGTCTCATAGATGGCGCAGATACCGCCCTTGCCAAGATGGGTACAGACATTATTGATCAACAGAAACCAGCCATCTTCATCTTTATACAGCTGCACATCACGGTGCGCCAACTGCCACAGTAGATGATCAAAGTCCTGCTTCGAGCGTGGTGTATCAACCTGCTGTGTAATATACGTACAGCACTTTGAATTGGTACAATAGCTACACTTGGTCTCCGGCGTTACATCAGCCGGAACAACTGGAATCTTCTTTCTACCCATACGAATGCGCGCGCCTCTATGATTTTACAAACACATTTTAATTGTGACCGAAGTCCGCCCAAAATAACAGCGCCCCGGCACAGCAGATAGTACGTGATAAACATCATCACAGCGTTACAGTGCGAGGCGCGACCACTGATTGACCACTACAGATTACGCGGTAATGCGAAACAGAGTGCGTTTCGTTGCTATCAGAATGATGAGCTGCGACTGGTCATCAGTGGCATCGGAAAATTAGCGGCCGCAACAGCAACCACCTACCTGGCAAGCAGTGATACCCAAACATCCAGTGGCTGGCTTAACCCTGGTATCGCAGGCCATGCCGATCACGCCATCGGCACACCACTACTGGCACATAAGCTTATTGATGCCGCCAGTGAACAGCAGTGGTTCCCCGGCATCGTAATACCAGCCCCCTGCGCGAGCGAAACACTCACGACCATCGACAGACCTGAAGCAGAATACCGCCCAGGAACCATGATCGATATGGAAGCCAGCGGCTTCTACGCCGCCGCCTCTCGCTTTCAGAGTTGTGAACTCATTCACTCACTCAAGATCATCTCTGACAACCGCCATCAGGGCACTGACCAGATCACTGAGAAAAATACCACCGCGCTCATCCATGATAACCTCAGCACCATTGACGCCATTATTGATGAACTGCAAACGCTTGCCCACCAACAAAACAGAATTGAAAAAGCACCTATTGAAAGTGATGCATTTATGGCGCAGTGGCACTTTACCACCTACCAGCAGAATCAACTGCGCGGCTTGCTGCGCCGCTGGCACGCGCTCAATCTACCAGCCGCACCAGACCCGAACAACTTCTCACAACTGACAACCAGCAAGGCGGTACTAAAGGCAATAAAGGAACATCTTGACCGCCAGCCGGTTCACTTTTATGAGGCCAACCGCTAGTGCACCGCCTCATCTATATCGAAGAAGCGGTAGCTGACCACCCTCGCACAAAGGCGATCTGCGCCCGTTTTCCCAGGGCGACAAAGGTCTACTGTAAACACTACGGCGAAGTGTTTAATCGTAAGGGACAGAACTTCCGCCTGCAAAAACAGAACCCGGCATTAATCCTCGCCCACAAACATAAAAACCATGTGCTGAACGCACCGGATGGTTACGGCATCGGTGGGCAGCGTAATTACTATTTCTCACATATGCTCAACTGTCTTTATGACTGTCGCTACTGCTTTTTGCAGGGGATGTACCGCTCCGCCAACTACGTGATCTTTGTCAATTATGAAGATTTTCAACAAGCGATTGTCGACACAGCCAGAGAGCACCCAGACGAAGCGCTGTGGTTTTTTTCCGGTTATGATTGCGACAGCCTCGCCTATGAACCTGTCACAAATTTCACAGACGAGTTTCTGCCCACCTTTAGCCAACTGCCCAACGCCAATCTTGAGCTACGCACCAAGAGCCTGCAGATCCGCACACTGCTCAACACCGAGCCGTTTGATAACTGTATCGTTGCCTATAGCTTCACTCCTGCAGCGCTGTCACAGGCACTTGAGCATGGTGTTCCTTCCGTTGAAAAGCGCATTGAGGCGATGGTTAAACTGCAACAGCACGGCTGGCGACTGGGCCTCAGATTCGACCCGATGATCTACCAGGAGGGGTTTGAAAAAGATTACCAGCAGCTATTCGAACAGCTCTTCTCGCGCCTCCCCGCCGAGAGCATTCACTCAGTTAGTCTTGGCACCTTGCGTACTCCAAAGGCCTTCCATCAAAATATGGTTAACCTCTATCCTGAAGAGAAACTCTTTGCTGGGCGCTTTGATGAACAGCGCGGTATGATCACCTACGCCAAAGAGCTCGAAGAGCAGATGACCCACTTCTGTTACGACCAGCTGATGCAGTATATTCCACAAAGCCTCTTTTTTGCCTGCACCCCACCCGAATAACAGAGCGATAAAATAATGAACACAAACTCTCGCAAAATCCTCATCACCGGTGCAAGCGCTGGCATTGGTCGTGCCACCTGCCAGAAGCTGTTAAATGAAGGTCATCACGTAATCGGCATCGCGCGCGACTTTAGCAGGTTCCCATGCAGCGATAGCCGCTTTACACCCATCACTTTAGATCTTGAGGGGATCGATACATTGCCGCAGCAGTTACAGGCAGTGGCAACGGAGCATAACGATATTGATGCCGTCATCTGCTGTGCGGGACGCGGTCAGTTTGGCTCACTGGAGGAGTTTTCATATGAGCAGATCCGCTCGCTGATCGATCTTAATTTTGTTAGCCAGGCCTATGTTGCACGCGCTTTCCTGCCTGGTTTAAAACGGCAACAAAGCGGCACTCTTATTTTCATCGGGTCAGAGGCCGCACTTCGGGGTAGCCGCCAGGGAAGCATCTATTGCGCCAGTAAATTTGCAGTGCGTGGGCTTGCGCAGGCGCTGCGCGATGAGTGTAGCAAAAGTGGTGTCTCTGTCAGCATCGTCAACCCCGGCATGGTAAAGAGCGAATTCTTTGATGAACTCAGCTTCACCCATGGCGATGATGAAGATAACTACCTGCTACCGAAAGATGTCGCAGATGCAATTGCGCTTATCATAAATGCACGGAACAGCATTGTGCTGGACGAGATCAACCTTTCACCTCTTAAGAATGTAGTCGTAAAGAAAAAAGGGTAAAAGAACATCATCTCGACACATTGATACTCACCATGCCGATCGACTGCATCGTCAACAGGCCACCAGGAACAATGTGAATATTATTAACCCTGTTGGCACCCGGCACCCGGCGTTATTGAAGGTATGGGATAAACGCCTGAAGGCCGAACGGCAAATTCACCTGAACGGGTTTGGCTATTCATATGTTACGGTGTTCCTCCACGGGTAAAGTTTACCTGTGAATACTCCACCGGCTAAAGCCGGTGGCTTCGGGTTACGGCTAAAAGCCGGATTGGTCGGCCGTACGGCCGATTGTCCCCTCTCCCAAGACTGGGAGAGGGTTAGGGTGAGGGTTCAAATTTCAACCTCGGAGCATGCTCACCCCTCACCCCGTCCCCCTCCCCTCAAGGGGAGAGGGTGTAAAAGCAACGATGCCGCCTAAAGGCGTGGGATTTACAGATCCCCTATCAAAGACATTAAATAAATGGTGCAGCACGCAGCTTATTAAAGGCAAACCTTAACACAGCGCAAGATAATGCCTATATGTAAGGCAACGTTTAGCAACGCTGATAACCATACTGACCCTCATACTTGAAAACAGGTCGAAAAAAGCCGACTATTTCGACACGCCAGGCTTAACCTGTCGGTCTGTCCGACAGATTGAGCGCATCTTCACCCTGGTACGCTTTCAACGTAAAGCTCTTTAGGATGGACAACTGACTGGCAGATGGGTGATTATCACCCCTACAATCTCGAGAATAAATTTATGTTGCAATTTCACCTTTCCAGAACACTCTCAGGCGACCTGAAGAAACATCTCTCTGATTCCTTAGATACAGACGCTGGTGCGATGCAGTGGTATGGCCACCGAGTTACAGTGATGAAGCGCAAATGCGTTTTAATGATGGAGTTGAGAAGCCGCTATTGCATGCTGTTTGCCGGTTTAACTAAACAGGATTTTGACCGCTTTGCTGATCGCCTATGGCGTGAGGTGCTCTCCATCTGTCTGCTCGACGACGAACACTCCTCACAGCTAGCATCGCTTGCGCTACTGACTGGAGAACAGCAACGTTATCAGCTCGGCTCAAACCGAAGCATACAGACACATCTACGCCAGGCGGCCGAGCATTTACATGATATTGCTAACCAGCAGATGGGGCGTTTACCACAGTCTGGCGAAGAACAGTTTGGCTGTGGTGTGCAGATTAATGAGACCTTACGTAAATGCAAAGGGGATAAGGACTACTTTGTTCCGCTGGATCGGTTTCGAGATTTCTGGCTCGGTATGCTTAAGTTTCAACAGACGCAACAGGCTCAAAAGAAAAAGCGCGTGCCCGATAATGTGCTGCCATTTCGCCGGCATTAGGTGAGGGCTGCGGGGAGCCAGTTATTAACCAGCCACGCCACCCAGATGGTGGCGATAGTCGGCTTTGCCCTTACCTTAACCCCTAAATACTGCGATCAAACTCTTTCTCAAAGCGCGAAAAGAACGCTTCACGGCTGTAGCTGTGTTGCTGCGTACCGTGATGTTCGATCTTGATCCCACCGGCTAGTGAGGCAAGGCGGCCGGTTGTCTCCCAGTCCATTTTATTCATTAAGCCGTATAAAAGGCCGGCGCGGTAGGCGTCGCCACAGCCTGTTGGGTCGGCAAGCTGGGCGGTCTTGATTGAAGGGATCTCGATACGCTTGTTGTTAGTATAGATGTGCGAGCCATCACCGCCCAGTGTCACGATCAGGGCATCAACACGCTCAGCGATTTCGTGCGGTGATTTGCCGGTGCGCTGCTGCAACATCTCCATCTCATAATCATTCACTGTTACCCAGCTCGCCTGTTCAATGAAACGCAACAGATCTTCGCCATCAAACATCGGCATCCCCTGGCCTGGATCAAAGATAAACGGCACGCCAGCCTCTGCAAACTCTTTCGCATGTTCAATCATGCCATCGCGCCCATCCGGTGAAACGATGCCGATTGTTGCACCCGGCGCATCGGCCACATGGTTTTCATGTGACATGCTCATCGCGCCGGGGTGAAACGCAGTAATCTGATTGTCATCAAGATCCGTGGTGATAAAGGCCTGGCCAGTATAGCTATCGTTAATCACTTTGATGTGCTCTCGACTAATGCCGCACGTATCCATCCACTCCGCATAAGGGGCAAAGTCATTGCCGACGGTTGCCATCGGTAGCGGATCACCGCCCAGCAGTTTCAGGTTATAGGCGATGTTACCGGCACAGCCACCAAACTCACGGCGCATATCTGGCACTAGAAAAGAGACGTTCAACATGTGCAC
>DRLG01000307.1 GCA_011053135.1 Chromatiales bacterium | reverse complement strand
CGCTCGGCACTGTCGGCAAACTGCCATGACTCAAAGTGGGCGACACCAAGATCAGTAGTGGCCTGTATCACCTCCTCTCTAAATTCCAGAGTATCGGTTGAGATCAGAATGACCTTCATCGATGGGTACTGCTTCTCTAGCTCGCGCCACATCTTCATCTCTTTATAGCAGGGTGGACAGTCGATCGACCAGAAGCTGATGATATAGGGTGGCTGCTGTTGCGCGCTGATCTGCGCCATCGAACCGCTAACAAAGTCGAGCAGTGCTGGATCTACTGTAGCGCTCTGTTCTGCGGGTAATGGGAGCAGGCGGTAGCCTTCGGCGCTGGTGTGCCATGACAGGTAGGCTTTACCGCTATTGTTGATCAGAAATGGGTGGTCGCTACTACTGCTAGATGAGGCGATGGTTTGCGTTGCTTGCCATGTCACGCCGTTATTGTGTGACTGCATTAGCTGGATATGACTCTGTTCGCCATCGAACTCTTTCCAGGCAAGGTAAAGCGTGTCGCCAATCGACAGCAGTGACGGGTGTTTGGGTTGTGCATTCAGATCACCAAACGGTAATGGTGCGGTGAACTGTTGGCCCTGATTACTGGAGCGGGCATAAAAAAGGCCTTTCCGCGCATCGCCGTTAGTGAACCATGCGACGTGGTAACTGCCGTGATCATCAATCGCCAGGGTTGCGCCGTGATGGGGGCAGGCGTCGATTTTCCACTGGTCTTCGCTAATACGCTGTTGCAGGCTGAAACTGTTTTTATCGGTGAAACGAATAATCGCCTGGTCACGAATATTATCGCCATAGATGTGACGCCACGTGATTACCGGCAGGTCGTTACTATCGACCGCCATACTGATACGGCAGCATTGACAGGTGGTGTCGGCGATCCTGACGTTGGGTTGAAAGCTGGCACCGTTATCATTTGAGACTGCATAATAGAGCGCTGAGCCGTTGTACGCTTTGCCCACCCTCTTTGCAGCGAGTCGGTCACGAGCGTCGAGCCAGGCAATAAAGATCTGCCCCCTGGAGTTAATACTCAGTGACGGGAAGCTATGGCCGATCATATCGCGGTTATCGTTAACGATAGTCGGAGTGGAGAAACTTTTCCCGCCGTCGGTGGAGCGGCTAAATTTTACGTGGCCGCTAAAACGTTTTTTTAATTTGATCGCGTAACTAACATAAATATTGCCGTTGTTGGCGACTACAATATGTGGGCGCGCCTCTGGGTTGATCGATATTTTCTCCGCTTCAGCATTAACCTTTATGGGTGTACTGAAGGTGTTGCCATTGTCTGTAGAGTGGTTGACATAGAGGTGTGGGCCGAACACCCATACAGCCCATAGCCTGCCGCTGGCATCAAAGGTTGCTGTTGGTACAGCGCCTGTGTGAATTGATGGAGCTCCCTCAGCCACGGGGGTTACAGCTGCAGGGGTTACGTCCCCTTTGTGTTTCATGGGTGCTGTTGCGGCGGCCGAGAATGAAGCGCCCCCGAGGATCAGGACCCCCAGGGTTGCGCTACAGCATTTCCAGAGACGGGCGTGCTTTAGTACCATTTATATGAGACTCCGGCGTAGAGGGTGCGCGGCAGGCCAGGGGCAAACTCTTCACCATTGAACTGACTAAAAGAGGCGCCGGTGGCGTAACGTTCATCGGTAAGGTTATGGATGCGCCCAAACAGTTCCAGATGTCTGTTGAGGTAATAGTTGGCGCGCAGGTGGTAGAGGTCATGCCCTTCGTATTGATGGGTATTTTCAGCATCCAGCCAGTAGCTGCCGAGATGTTCCCAGTTCAGCTCTATGCGACCACCATTGAGTGCTCTGGCATGCCAGTTGAGGCGCACATCGCTAATGACACGCGGGGCAGAGGCCATCTCGTTGCCGCTGAAATTAATGCCTGTTTTGGGGCTCCACTGCTCGTAGGTGTGTTTCGCATAGCTGTGGCTGATGTCGAGTTTGATGGTCTCGCTAAGTGTGCTGCCAAAGCCGATCTCGACCCCCTGATGCAGGGTTTCACCCGCATTCTGTGTTTCACGTGTGCCGTCAGTGGTGTTGCGGAATGAGAGAATGTCATTCTCTTTAGTCATATGATAGAGGGAGACTTCATAGCTGTATCTGCTGTGTTTACCACGTAGACCAATTTCAAAGTTGTCGGCTTCAACCGATTTTAGATCGACGGTATTAACGGCGCGCCCCTGGCGAAAGAGCTGGCTCTGGCTCGGTGCACGGAAGGTGTTGCGGTAGCTGGCGTAGCCGTTAAGGGTGTCACTAAAGGCGTAGGTTGCACCCAGTTTAGGGCTGAGATGATCAAACTCAACGGTGGTGCTCTCCGGGCGTCGATGAGACCCACTTCTCTCTACCCCTAACTGATTGCTGTAATCGTAGGCTATGTAGTCGAGGCGTAGACCGGCATCGATGCGCAGCTTTTTACTGGGCGAGCTTTCAATGTGGATGTAAGGGGCGACGCTGCTGACATCGACATCATATTGGTAGGTTTTCTCCCCTTCGGTATAAGCGGTAAAGATACCGTTGGTACGGCTAGCTGTAATCGCATTTTCATCACGGCTACCGGGGCTATAGTCAAGATCGACACCGACAATCAGCTGAGTACGGTTGGGCGCAAAGTCTACCCGGTATCTGGTCAGCAGTCCCAATGAGTGATTTTTAGTGGTGTAGCGCTGTGGGTCATAGGTGAGTGACCAGTTGGGGAGCAGCTCCATGCTGTTGTAGCGGGCATACGGGGTGATGCTGAGCAGGGTGTTGTCCTCCTCTTTTTCATAGGCGCTGGAGATGCGTAGCGCCTCGACGTTGCGTAGTGAGATGGGTGTCTTGTTTTTAGTTGGGTTGTTGAGGTAGTCCTCTTTAGATAGACGTGAAGTGCCGGCGGTCTGCTGTTCGATATTGGATGCGGTGATCACGGTCTTTAATGTTGCGCCGTTGGTTAAAAAACGATCCCAGCGCACGGTGGCAGATTGACGGTCATACTCAGTCGCATCACGCCAGCCATCTGTGGTGGTGATGTTAAGGTCGGCTCGGATGCCATCATCGCTTTTGGTAGTGCCGCCAGTTACCAGCAGTCGATTCCAGCCGTGGTCGCCTATCTCGGTAGTCACTTCGGCTTCGGGTTTGAGTGGCGCCGGGCGGGTCATCACATTGATCACGCCACCAATTGCGTCGCTACCATACAGTGCAGTGCCTGGGCCTTTGGTCACTTCGATGCCACCGGCCTGCGGTAAGTTGACTTCATAGAGTGCGTTATGATTAAAAAAACCGGCGGAGCGGGTTGGGATGCCGTCTTCGAGGTAGAGGTAAACCGGACTGGTAGTGATCGGCTGGCGAATGGCGGTCATGTGGCCTTCACCGCCGGTGACGTTGACATGCACACCGGGGATTTTGCCCATGATCTCACTGGGGTGGCCGGGTTTGAGTTCATCGATCACGCTGCTGTCGATTACGCCGACAGAGGCGGTCGATTCAGCTACTGGCTGGGCCTCTTTGGTGCCGGTAATGGTGACGGTGCTGAGTGTCGTAGGCTCTGCAGCAAGTGTCGCAGCCGGGGCAAGGGCGAGCAGCAGGGCAAGTTTAAGTGGGCGGTATTTGAATCCAGGGATGACCAAGAGAACGCTCCTCATGTTTGTTGTTAATCTGTTCAGAGGTCGCAATAGTAGAGATGATCTGCGTGGCTGAAAATGTGACAAAGTGTCGCGCGACAATTTGTCACACAGGATCGCTCTGTTTTTCTGTTTGCCGCGTCGATAGAGGTGCGCGACGCCGCTCGACATCAACGTTCGGAGGTACTACAGTTAAGGAGCTTCTGATTAATTGCTCTGTCTCTCATTGCGAGCAAAGCGTGACGGACTGGAAGTCCAAACCCTTTAGGGCGGCAATCTCGATGCCTGATGAATCATTGAGTTAAGAGATTACTTCGTTACTTCAACTCCTCGTAATGACAATTAATCAGAGATTCCATCAATCGAATGGCGATGAATGGTTAATCATCCTGCGAGGTGTGTATGGCTTTTATCCTGATCGGTCCCGGCATCAGTAATCCTGTGCCGATGAAGAGACTCTTTCTGCGTCGCGAGGTGGAGGAGACGGAAAAGATCGCCCCTAAACGGGCGATCGATGAGGCGCACCACACCCCGCACAAATTTGAAGATGATGTGCTGGCAGCTGAGCAGATGATGAGCGGTGCTGCACGTGCGGCTTATCAGTCGGCGGAGCATGTGGCGGTAGAGAAGTTACTGGCAAGGCAGATTATGGTCTCGCCGGTGATGACATTGACGCCGGAAACGACCGTGGATGAGGCGATGCAGCTTTTTCAGGCGCGGGGATTTCGTCATCTGCCGGTGGTCTCTAGCGAAGTGGGTGAGCTGCTTGGGATGGTCTCAGACCGTGATCTGTTGCGTCATCTTGCCGGTGTGAATGAGGCGTATCAACGGCAGCCGGTTCGGGGTGGTGAGACGCCGGTGGGCGAGCTGATATCGTCACCCGTGTTGACCGCTGCCGTTGATACCGACGTGCGCTACATTGCACGACTCTTTGTGGAGCGACACATCGGTGCCGTACCGATAGTCGATAACGGTCAACTGGTCGGTATTATTACGCGCAGTGATCTGCTCGCG
>DRLG01000306.1 GCA_011053135.1 Chromatiales bacterium | reverse complement strand
TTTATCAAACAGACACAGCCCTACTGAGGCTTCTCTATCTTCGATATCCAGTTTGATATTGGTGAGGCATTCAAGCGCCTGCGCCTGCATCTCACCCTCTATTTCTCGTCGCTCCCGGTTAAGTTCATCCAGACGCTCCGCCAGCAACATCGCAGCATCGGAATCATCCGCCAGCAGACATTCAATACCGAGCGACATATCCTCAAGACGACCCGCGGCATTTAGACGCGGCCCGATTGAAAAACCGAGATCCGACGCAACCAGATTTGCAGGATGACGTTTAGCCACATGCAGTAACGCACTAACCCCCGCACAGCAGGCACCGCTACGAATTCGCGACAGCCCCTGCGAAACGAGAATACGGTTATTGTGGTCAAGCGGCACCACATCCGCCACGGTACCAAGTGCGACGATATCTAGCAGCGTTGCAAGATTGGGTTCATCAATCCCCTTCTGCTTAAACCAGCCAGAGGCGCGAAGGTGCGCGCGCAGCGCCAGCATCACATAAAAGATCACTCCGACGCCCGCAAGGTTTTTACCTGGGAATTGATCACCTGGCTGGTTAGGGTTAACGATAGCGTCTGCATGCGGTAGTTCTGCACCTGGCAGATGGTGATCCGTCACCAGTACCTTAATACCCGCCGCTTTTGCCGCCTTCACACCATCAATACTTGAGATGCCGTTATCGACCGTCACCATCAAGTCTGGTGACTGCAGCCCTGCCAGCGCAACAATTTCAGGTGTGAGGCCATACCCATATTCAAAACGGTTAGGGACGAGGTAACTCACCTTCTCCGCCCCCATCAAACGCAGCGCACGCATCGCCACTACGCAGCTGGTTGCACCATCGGCATCAAAATCGGCCACAATCAGGATACGCTGCTGTGCTACAAGCGCCTGCTCTAATAGATGAACCGCCACATCAATGCCGCTCAGGGTTGCATACGGGTGCAGTTTCGCAAGTGAGTAATCCAGTGGGTGGTGGTTGAGCACACCTCGAGCAGCGTATACCCGCTGTAAAATTGGTGGTAACTTTGCATCAAAGTCGCTTGCATCGAGCGAGACATCTCGACGAATGATCTGTTTACTCGATTTCATCAACGGAAAAACCCACTAAAAATTAGCGGGTGATTATATCGCTCCATCCACTGGTTCTACAAACCTTTAACGCCGCTAAAAGCGGGCTGCGCCTTATAAACAGAGCTGCCCTATAGGTAGTTAAAGAGCGATAACCCCTGAATACGCATATAGGACTGCTGCGCCGCTTCAAGAGCAACTTGCTGCTGATTTAGGCGCGTTATCGCCTCGGTATAGTCGAGATCCTGTAAGTCTGAGATCGTCTCCTTGATCCGTAGTAAGTAACCTTCATTGAGGCTTTCCTGAGCATCAACTGCATTAAGGCGGGAGCCTATTTGTGCCCGCGCTGCGCGAAAATTATCCATTGCGCGGTCAACATCGGAGAAAAACCGGTTAATGTCATTATTAAGCCGTGCTTGATCAGCAGGTGTGCCGGTGCCACCATTTTCCAGTGCAACCACAAGGTTTCGTACCGTGGTAAAGACATCCTGGTTCAGGCTTGGGCTAATAGAGAAGCGGTCTCCCACATTCGGAGTGCCGATCACATTGGTCTGAATACCATTAAATGCGATCGAGCCGCCGCTGGTATAGTTACCCGATGTTTCAGCGTTTCCCGTGCTATCTTCTACCAGATAGAAATCAGCAGCGCTATTTAATGTCGAGGTAGCGCTCGGAATAGTCGTGCCATTTAGCGTCGCGCCAAAATAACCGGTCATACTATCCAGGTCACCATCCGAGGCACCTCCCATGGTCTCAGTGATGGTGATCGGTGTCGCATCTGGTGAGGTGTTTGCGAGGTAGAGTCTCCCCCCATCCACATACGCTCTGACCCCAGTTGCACCACTAGCATTATTGATCTCAGTAGCCAATCCTGCCAATGTATTAATCGGTGAGGCATCCGCTTCATCAGTGGTATAAACTGTGCTACCGTTGATCTCCAGGGTATAATCAAGATTATCAGCAGTGGCTAGATTGTCGTTAAACGTCGCTGTTCCTGTCGCACTGGTGGCCACAAAGAAAGTGATGTTGTAACTGTCACCATCAATTAAAGAGGGATTGGTAACACTTCCAGGGTCTATCACACCACTGCCTGTGTTTGACTGATTATCAAACGTTGTAAAGGTACCATTACCGTTCCGAATCTCGCGAAAGGTCGAGGTTCCAGAATCTGTCACCGCAATTTGGCGATTGTTCCCTATTTGAATAAGGCGCTGTCCATCATCCCCATTGTAGGTATAAGGGCCTGTTTCGGTGGCAGAGAACGGCTGTGTATTTCCCTGGTAACCTGCAAAAAGATATTCACCCCCGGCATCCTGTGAGTTGGCAAGCCCTAACAGTTCGTTCAAACGCTCTTTTACTTCAATTGCCAGTGTCGTGAGGTCTTGATTGGTTATGGTGGGGTTGTTAGCCTGGACAGCTAATTCTCGCACGCGGTCAAGTGCATTGGTCACGCCTGAGATCACCTCTTCCTCAAGTTCAAGACGAGAGCGAGAAAAATTAATATTCTTCTGAAATTGCTCGGTCACTTTTAGCGTCTGATCAAGACCAACAATCCGCGCCGATGCCGTCGGGTCATCAGCAGGAGTCATAAGACGCTTGCCAGTAGCGAGTTGCTGCTGTGTATTA
>DRLG01000305.1 GCA_011053135.1 Chromatiales bacterium | reverse complement strand
CTACTCTACTCACCGCGCAACAAGATCCTGGCCACCGGCCTGATGATCGAGGCGTTTCTTTATGAAGAGCAGACGCGCCGCGGTATTTCGGTACGCCATTTTGATGAGATGGAAGATGTCGCCGACCACTGCACCATCTGTCACCGCTGCCTGCCTGCCTGCCCGGTCAATATCGACTTTGGTGAAGTGTCGATCCGCATGCGAACCATATTGAAGCATCGCCTGCCGTTTAAACTGAAACCCGGGCCTAGAGTGGCGATGGCATTCCTCAACATCACCAGCGCAACCGCTATCAAGGTCATGCGTAAACTGATGTTGCAGTGGGGCTATGCCGGACAGCGTCTGGGGCACCGTCTTTTCAAAGCGCTGACGCCAGCTGAAGCGTCAAATGCGCGCCCTTCATCGACGACTGGCAGACCATCCGTGCCGGCGCAGGTGATCCATTTTATGAAAAAACCGCTACCGGCAGATATCCCGACTCAGACCACACGTGCACTGCTGGGCGTTGAAGATGAAAAGGCGATTCCGATCCTGCGTGATCCTGCGAAGGCGGATGAGAACGCCGAAGCGGTCTTTTACTTCCCCGGCTGCGGCTCTGAGCGCCTCTTTAGTGAAGTCGGCATGGCAACACTGGCCATGCTGTATGAAAGCGGCGTACAGACCGTGCTGCCGCCAGGCTATCTCTGCTGCGGTTATCCACAAACCTCATCGGGAGACCAGGCGAAGGGCAAACAGATCACCACCGACAACCGCGTGCTGTTCCACCGCGTCGCCAACACGCTCAACTACCTCGACATCAAAACAGTGGTGGTTTCGTGCGGTACCTGCATGGATCAACTGCTGAAATATGAGTTCGAAAAGATCTTTCCCGGCTGCCGCCTGATGGACATCCATGAGTTTCTGATGGAGAAAGGGATCACGGTCGAGGGCATTGACGGGGTGCAGTACCTCTATCACGACCCGTGCCACACACCGATGAAGCACCACTCACCGCTCAAGGTAACCAGCCAGTTACTGAATGGTGCAACGACGCTGACAGATCGCTGCTGTGGCGAAGCCGGTACCTTCGCCGTTTCACGACCCGATGTCGCGACCCAGGTGCGCTTTCGCAAAGAAGAGGAGCTGCTTAAAGGAATTGAAGGGCTCATCGACAAGCCAAAAGTCGACAGCGGTGAGGTGCGCCTGCTGACCTCCTGCCCCGCCTGCCAGCAGGGACTATCACGCTATAGCGATGTCACCGGCATGACACCAAAATATATCGTAGTTGAGCTGGTAAACCGCTATTTTGGTGAGAAATGGCAGCGCAGCTTTATCGACAGGGTAAAGAAAGGTGGGATTGAGCGGGTGCTGCTCTAGTCCATTGTCAGCCCCTTTCTGCCGCATCAGTGACTCTTAGTGGCTCTTCTGGCTATTTACGAAACAGCCAGAAGAGCAGCGATAAGATGATGCTTATGATAATCGAAGTCATCAACGGGAAATAGAAACTAAACCCCTCCTTCTCGACGGCGATATCACCAGGCAGTCTGCCCAGCCCCAGCTTGCCGATCCACGGCCATAGCAGACCGATAATCAGCAGTACCGCACCGACAATGATCAGAAGCTTCTGCATGGTGCGTAGATCGTTAATCCCGACTAAGTAATGGTTTTGACGCCCGTTTCGGTACCGAGCAGCAGCACATCAGCAGGGCGAATCGCAAACAGGCCGTTGGTGACAACACCGACGATGTTATTAAGTGCCGTCTCCATCTTGACTGGATCCATAATCGAAAGATTGTGAATATCGATAATCTGATTGCCGTTGTCGGTGATAAAACCTTCGCGCCAGACCGGCTGGCCACCCATCTTAACGATCTCGCGTGCGACATAGCTGCGCGCCATCGGAATCACCTCAACTGGTAATGGAAATGTCCCGAGCAGATCGACCATCTTGCTGCCATCGGCGACACAGACAAACTTGTCACTCGCGGCGGCGATGATCTTTTCGCGTGTCAACGCACCGCCGCCACCCTTAATCAGATGCAGGTACTTGTTTGACTCATCCGCACCATCGACATAAACCGGTATATCACTCACGTCGTTGAGTTCAAAAACAGCGATGCCGTGCCCTTTTAACCGCTCCGCAGTCGCCTCGGAACTGGCAACCGTGCCGTCGATTTTATGTTTGATACCCGCCAGAGCATCAATGAAATGGTTAGCCGTTGAGCCGGTGCCCACGCCAATAATCGCCCCTGCTTCCACATATTCCAGCGCCGCATGGGCCACCATCTTTTTCATTTCATCTTGTGTCATTTCCACTCTCCAATCTTTTGATGCGTGAAATGATACCTGTGAAGGGGAAAAAAGTCATGAGAAGCCACCGTTTAATAGCTGATTCCAGTAGGAAAAGCGATGTCGAGCTGCTACCTTATGCCGATGCTGAAGAAATATGTCGAAAAAATTGAAAACGCCTCCGTCTACGAGGTCGCCATCAAAACCCCGCTGGATATCATGCCAACACTCTCCAGACGCTTCAAAAATGAAGTGCTGCTGAAGCGTGAAGATCTGCAGCCGGTTTTCTCATTTAAACTGCGCGGTGCCTACAACAAAATCGCCAGCCTGCCTGATGAAAACCGACAAAAAGGGGTGATCGCTGCCTCAGCGGGCAACCACGCCCAGGGGGTTGCACTGGCCGCGCAGCAGAAAGGGATCGACGCGCTGATTGTCATGCCAAAGACGACGCCTGCGATTAAGGTCAATTCAGTACGCGAAAAAGGGGCTCAAATCGTACTGCATGGTGACGCCTATGACGAAGCGTATGAACATGCCAGACAGCTCGCCATTGAACAGGAACTGACCTTTGTTCACCCGTATGACGATGAAGATGTGATCGCAGGGCAGGGAACCGTTGCCGTGGAGCTACTGCAGCAGAGTACAAAACATATCGATGCCATCTTCGTACCGGTCGGTGGCGGCGGTTTGATCGCCGGTGTTGCGGCATATATCAAAGCAAAATCCCCAACCACAAAGGTGATTGGTGTTGAACCTGAAGACGCCCCTTGCATGCACCATGCGCTTGCGAAAGGTGAGCGCGTGGTGCTTGATCAGGTCGGTATCTTTGCCGACGGTGTCGCAGTGCGTCAGGTCGGTGCCGAACCCTTTCGGGTCGCGCAGCACTATGTCGATGAGGTGATCCTGGTCTCAACCGATGAGATCTGCGCCGGTATCAAAGATATCTTTGATGACACCCGTTCGATTGCAGAACCGGCCGGCGCACTGGCTGTCGCTGGGCTAAAAAAGTATGTCGCACGTGAAAAGTGTCGAGATCAACATCTGATCGCCATCGATAGTGGTGCCAATATCAATTTCGATCGCCTGCGTCACGTTGCAGAGCGTGCCGAGGTCGGAGAACAGCGCGAAGCACTACTTGCCGTGACTATCCCGGAACAGGCGGGTAGTTTTTTGAAGTTCTGCAATCTCATTGGTAAACGCAGCGTTACCGAGTTCAATTACCGATATGCGGACGATAGCGAAGCTCATATCTTTGTCGGTATCGAGCTGTCGCGTGGTGATAAAGAGAAAAACGCACTCATCGATCGCCTCACTAACGGCGGCTATCGCGTCACCGACCTCACCGATAATGAGATGGCAAAGCTCCACATCCGTCATATGGTGGGGGGGCATGCCGAATCGATTGATGGTGAAGTACTGTTTCGTTTCCAGTTTCCAGAGCGGCCCGGCGCACTACTCAAATTTCTGACGCTCATCGGCCAGCGCTGGAACATCAGCCTGTTTCACTACCGCAACCACGGCTCAGCCTACGGGCGTGTGCTCGTCGGCCTGCAGGTAAAACAGGCGGAACATATTGAATTAATGAGTTATTTTGACAGCCTGGGATATGATTACTGGGAAGAGGCTGACAATCCCGCCTATCGGCTCTTTTTAGGAAAAGCGCCATAACAGTACAACTGTGACCAGCTTACTGGTGACCTGAAAAACAAAAGGCCCAGCAATGGGCCTTTTGTTTACACATCGGGGTTAACGACACCCAGTAAAGAGGGGTCTGATGTTATCGGCCCCTATCTCTTTTTTCTAACAGCCTTTTTTCTGGTAGCTACTTTCTTTTTAGTAGCTGCTTTTTTCTTGGCTGCTTTTTTCCTGGTAGCCACTTTCTTTTTAGTAGCTGCTTTCTTCCGGGTCGCTACTTTTTTCTTGGCCGCTTTTTTCTTGGTGGCTGCCTTCTTTTTAGTAACTGTTTTCTTCTTGGCCGCTACTTTTTTCTTGGCTGCTTTTTTCTTGGTAGCCACTTTCTTTTTAGTAGCTGCTTTCTTCCGGGTCGCTACTTTTTTCTTGGCCGCTTTTTTCTTGGT
>DRLG01000304.1 GCA_011053135.1 Chromatiales bacterium | reverse complement strand
GGCGCTGGAAGTGATCGCGCGGAACCAGGTGCTGCTGGCGCAGTTTGTAAATGTCGCTGAGACGCGTTACACCGTTGGTCAAGGGTTGCAGCAGGACATACTGCTGGCGCAGCTGGAGCTGTCCAAGTTGAGCGATAGTAAAATCCGAGTAGAAAACAGGCGCGAAAATGAGGCGATACGGCTGAATCTGCTGAGAGATCGCGCCGCGGCAGAGGCTATCCTGCTGCCCACTTCCGTGAATGAGTCCTTGCTATTGCTGAAAGATATTCAGACTTTACAGGCGCGCGCGGCTACTGGTCGGCCGACATTAGCCGCTCAGGAAGCGCGGCTGGGGGCAGCAAGCCGTCGCATCGATCTGGCGAAAAAGGGGTATGCGCCCGATTTTAAAGTGGGCGCCGTCTACGGGTTTCGTAGCGGTAGCAATCCCGACGGCAGTAGTCGTTCCGACGTCGGCTCCATTCTGTTCAGTATGAATCTTCCCATCTACACCGGTAGCAAACAGGATCGTGTCGTTGATCAGCGTAATGCGGAATGGCTACAGAAAAAATATGAACTCCATGAACAGCGCAATCGGGTTGCATCACAGGTACAGCAGGCGATGACCGACTACCGCCGTGCCAGTGAGCAGACGCAACTGTTTCAACAGGAGATTATCCCGCAGGCGCGCCAGACAGTGGACGCGATGCTGGCCGGGTATCAGGTAGGAAAGGTCGATTTTCTCAACCTGGTTCGCGCCCAGACGACACTTTACGATTATGAAACCCAGTACTGGAAGGCCTTGAGTGCCGCTAATCAGGCGATGGCCCGATTAGTTGCTGCAGTGGGAGAGGAGACAATTTATGAATAAAAAAGCGGTCGTTCTGTTTATTCTTGGTGGTTTAGGGATTGGCTTTGGCGTGGGTTACTTTCTTGCCGGCTCTACACCACACTCGCAGCAGAGCGGAATGGAAGCTGGCGCGCCATCAGCTGAACGCAAGGTGCTGTTCTACCGTAATCCGATGAATCCAGCGATCACCTCGCCGGTGATGATGCAGGATGAGATGGGCATGGATTATATCCCCGTCTACGCCGACGAGGGAAAGCCTGAAGAGAAAAAGGTGCTGTTCTACCGTAACCCGATGAACCCAGCGATCACTTCACCGGTGATGATGCAGGATGAGATGGGGATGGACTACATTCCTGTTTACGCCGATGGTGGTTCGTCTAACGAACCGGCCGGTACGGTGACGATTGACCCTGTGACGGTGCAGAACATTGGTGTGCGTACTGCTCGGGCGGAGGTGCGTGATCTTTCTCGAACACTGAATGGTCTGGGGCGCGTCGATTTCAATGAAGAGCGTCTGGCGCGCTTGCACCCTAAAACATCGGGCTGGATCGAACAGCTGTTTGTTGATGAAACCGGTAAGCGGGTTAGTAAGGATACCATTCTGCTCGGCATCTACTCTCCAGAACTGGTTGCCGCACAGCAGGAGTATCTGGTGGCGCTGAATAACTGGGAGGCGGTGCGTAATAGCGCATCAGAGCAGATGAAGCGTAGCTCTAAAACCATTCTTAATAGCGCCCTTGAGCGTTTGCAGCTGTTTGATGTGGCCGAGCATCAGATAGTGGAGCTGAAAAAGAGCCGCAAGATCAAAAAGCAGCTCCATATCCACTCTTCATTTGAAGGGCGCATTATGCATATCGGTTCTCGTGAAGGGCAGTTTGTGACACCAAAAGATGAGTTATACCTCATCGCTGATCTAAGCCGCATCTGGGTCAATGTTGATGTCTTTGAGGATGAGCTGAGCTGGCTTAACGTGGGGGACCGGGCCGAGATGCGGATACGAGCTGAACCGGGTCGAACCTATAACGGAAAAATTACATTTATCCACCCGGTGCTGAACCCGAGGAGCCGTACCGTGCAGGTGCGTCTGGAGTTCGATAACGCTGATCTCTCTCTTAAACCGGGTATGTATGCCAATGTCACCCTCTATGTTGACCCACAGCCTGATGCGGTGGTGGTGCCCTCGGAAGCGATTATTCGTTCGGGAAGCAGGGAGCAGCTGTTTGTGGTACGTGAGCCGGGCAAGTTCGAGCCTCGTGAAGTGGTGCTGGGCGTCAGCGCTCAGGGGCTGACACAGATTCTTTCTGGCGTCGAAGCGGGAGAAGAGGTGGTGACCTCAAGCCAGTTCCTCATAGACTCTGAATCAAAGCTACGTGAAGCGACCGCCAAGATGATGGAGGCTGCAGCGGGGCAGGGGGGGGCAGCAACGGACGAGATCGACATGAGTGATATGGATATGTCCGATATGGACGATTTCGAGATCTCCATGGATGAGATGGAAACCGCTTCGGGAGAGTCTGATCAATGATTGCCAGTATCATAGGGGCTTCGCTGCGCAACCGATTCCTGGTCCTGATTGCCACACTGGCGATTATCGCTGTCGGCATCTGGTCAATGAAAAATACCCCACTGGATGCGATTCCTGATCTCTCCGATGTGCAGGTGATCGTCTTCACCGAATATCCCGGTCAGGCTCCGCAGGTGGTGGAGGACCAGGTGACCTACCCACTCACCACCGCTATGCTAGCGGTACCGAATGCCAAGGTGGTGCGAGGTTACTCCTTTTTTGGGTACTCTTTTGTCTACATTATTTTTGATGACGGCACCGACATGTACTGGGCGCGTTCACGCGTTCTGGAGTACCTGAATTATGTTAGTGGACGTCTGCCGAACGGGTTAACACCGTCATTGGGGCCAGATGCGACCGGTGTCGGCTGGGTGTATGAATACGCCCTGGTGGATAGAAGCGGTAACACCGATCTGGCCGAGCTGCG
Source organism: Chromatiales bacterium (assembly GCA_011053135.1). Taxonomy (GTDB): domain Bacteria; phylum Pseudomonadota; class Gammaproteobacteria; order SZUA-140; family SZUA-140; genus SZUA-76. Next base: position 5,973 of record DRLG01000304.1, on the reverse strand, counting down.
TTCGATTCAGGACTGGTATCTACGCTATCCCCTGCAGACCGTCGAAGGTGTGTCTGAGGTGGCCTCTGTGGGCGGTTATGTTAAACAGTATCAGGTAGAGGTGGACCCTAATGCGCTGCTGGCTTACAACATCCCACTGTCGAAAGTGAAGCACGCAATTCAGCGCTCCAATAATGACGTAGGTGGAAAGCTGGTGGAGATGGCCGAGACCGAGTATATGGTGCGTGGCCTTGGCTATATCCAGTCGATTGCTGACCTCAACGTCATTCCTGTTGGTGTTGATGACAACGGCACGCCGATTCGCCTGCAGGATGTGGCTCATGTCCATCTTGGGCCAGAGCTGCGCCGCGGTGTGGCGGAGCTTAACGGTGAAGGAGAAGTGGCTGGCGGTGTGGTGATCATGCGCTACGGCGAAAACGCCATGGCGGTGATTGAGCGGGTACGCGCCAAGCTGGAGGAGCTCAAACCCGGTCTGCCCGAAGGGGTCGAGATCGTACCGGTCTATGACCGCGGTGATCTCATCACCCGCGCGGTAAAAAACCTGGAAGAGAAGCTGATCGAAGAGATTATCGTTGTCAGCATCATCTGTATCCTCTTTTTACTCCACGCCCGTTCAGCACTGGTCGCCATTATCTCTCTGCCGATTGGTATTTTGCTCGCCTTCACCTTTATGAAGTGGCAGGGTATCAACGCCAACATCATGTCGCTTGGCGGCATCGCCATCGCCATTGGCGCGATGGTCGATGGTGCCATTGTGATGATCGAAAACGGTCATAAACATCTTGAAAAAATGGTGAAAGAGAAGGGGCGAGAACTCACCTCACCTGAACGATGGCAGGCGGTTGCCGAGGCCTCGCGTGAGGTTGGCCCGGCGCTCTTCTTTTCGCTGCTGATTATCACGGTCTCCTTTTTACCGGTGTTTACCCTCCAGGCGCAGGAGGGGCGGCTCTTTGCACCGCTCGCCTTTACCAAAACTTACGCGATGGCAGCGGCTGCGATTTTAGCCATTACACTGGTGCCGGTATTAATGGGTTACTTTCTGCGTGGGAAAATCCCTGCTGAAGCGAAAAATCCGGTAAACCGATTTCTCCATTTCATTCATAAACCGAGCTTGAGTTTTGCTATTAACTGGCGCTGGATGACATTGGGTGGGGCGTTAATTTTGCTGGCTGTCACAGCCTACCCACTGAGCAAACTGGGCAGTGAGTTTATGCCGCCGCTCAATGAGGGTGACATCCTTTACATGCCGACAACCTACCCAGGTATTTCGATTACCAAGGCGAAAGAGTTGCTGCAGCAGACAGATAAGATCATCAAATCCTTTCCTGAAGTACACCATGTCTTTGGTAAGGTCGGGCGTGCGGAAACGGCCACGGATCCTGCGCCGCTGGCGATGCTGGAGACCACCATTCGCCTCAGGCCGAAAGAGGAGTGGCCTGATCCTGATAAAACCGTTAAAGAGCTGATGGATGAGATGGATGCGGCGATCAAGTTCCCCGGGCTCTCCAACGCCTGGACGATGCCGATTAAGACCCGCATCGATATGCTCTCGACCGGCATCAAAACCCCGATCGGGATCAAAGTCAGTGGGCCGGACCTGAGTGTGCTGGAGGAGGTGGGTAGTGAGATTGAGCGGGCTTTGAAACAGCTGCCCGATACACTCTCAGCCTTTGCCGACAAGGCGGCGGGTGGTTACTACCTCGACTTTGATATCGATAGACAGGAGGCGTCGCGTTACGGCCTGACCACCGGTGATGTGCAGGATGTGATCCAGAGCGCGATCGGCGGGATGAATATCACTCAGACGGTCGAGGGGCTGGAGCGTTATCCGATCAACCTGCGTTATCCGCGCGAGCTGCGTGATAACCTTGATAGCCTTAAACGGGTATTGATCCCGACACCGACCGGCGCACAGATCCCGCTATCGCTGGTGGCCGATCTGCAGCTACGTCGCGGCCCTCCGAGTATTAAGAGTGAAAACTCTCGCCCTAACGCCTGGGTCTATGTCGATATCACAACATCTGATATTGGTGGCTATGTGGCAGAGGCGAAAAAAGTGGTGGCGAGTCAGGTCAGGATTCCCCCTGGTTACGATCTGGTCTGGTCGGGGCAGTTTGAATATATGGAACGCGCGGCCGAGCGGCTACGCATTGTGGTACCCGCCACCTTGCTGGTGATCTTCCTGCTACTCTACTTTAACTTCCGTAATATTACGGCACCGTTGGTGGTGATGCTCTCGATACCGTTTGGCCTGATCGGTGGGTTCTGGCTGGTCTATCTTCTCGGCTTTAATCTCTCCGTTGCTGTGGTGGTCGGGTTTATTGCGCTGGCCGGTGTGGCAGCGGAGATTGGGGTGCTGGTGCTCACCTTTATCGATCAGGAGATCGCCAGACGTCGCCACAGCAAAGGCAGCGCACTGGATGCAACGGAGATCATGGCCGCGGTCCATCACGGCACTTCAGAACGTGTTCGTCCCATCGCCATGACGGCCACCGCCATTATCGCCGGGCTGCTGCCGATTATGTGGGGCAGCGGTACCGGCTCAGAGGTGATGCAACGCATTGCCGCTCCGATGGTGGGTGGCATGGTGACTGTTACACTGCTCTGTCTGCTGGTGCTACCCATCATTTACGGTGTCATACTGCAGATACAGGAGAAATATCGAGAGCAGGCGCTGTAAGTTTTAACAGTCGCTCATCAGGAAGATCGCTTGTGATGAGCGGTGGAGTCAGTGTGAAATTGATTAAACAGCGCGCTACGGAAACGCTCCTGTTAGTTGCGATAGTGCCATTAATAGTGTCGTTAACAATCATATTAAAGGGTGATATTGTGGTGCAATGAAGATCATGATTTTATGCACATCGGCAGGTGTGGGTGGGCTGGAGCTCTATGCCGAACGCGAATGGCGTTCAATGAATGAATCGGGTCATACCTGTTATTTTGTGGGACGAGACAAAGGACCGCTGGCGCAACGTATCGAAGCTGCCGGTGGAGGGGAGACGGCGCTACTGCTGCGACCGCACTGGAAGGTTCTGCCGCTGGTCAATGCGTTACGTCTGGCACGATATATCGATGCCCATGGTATCGATATTATTCATCTTCACTGGGTCAGGGATCTTGCGCTTGGGGTGTTGGCGCAACGTTTCTCAAAGTGTCGTCCTAAGCTGGTTTACAGCCGCCACATGGGGATTACCCGTCCTAAAAAAGATCGCTATCACCGTTTTTTTTACAGCAAAATAGACCGGCTGCTGGTGGTTAGCAGGCAGGTTCAGAAGGAGGCGCTTCGCTATCTGCCACTGCCGCCTGAACGGATAACGTTGCTCTATCTGGGCGTGCCTGCCGCGGATAGATCAGAACCACAGGAGTGTAGCGCTCTGCTGCCTGAGAAGTTTACCAAACGGCCGTTTCGTATCGGTATGTTTGGACGTATTGAGCACGGCAAGGGGCAGCACCTGCTGGTAGAAGCGATGGCAAAGCTGGTTAATGAAGGTTTTGAAGGCGGCGCGCTGATTATTGGCCATGTCATGGATGAAGACTATTTTGAGCAGTTAAAAAAGCGTGCTGAGGATGGCGCTATCGAAGAGCACATTACGTTCGCCGGTTTTACCGAGTCACCACAGCAGGTGATGTCCTGTTGTGATGTGGTGGTGTTACTGACCTACTGCGAAACGTTTGGACTGGTGCTGGTTGAGGCGATGCGTCAGGGCGTTGCGGTTATCGGTACTGATGCGGGGGGGGTGCCGGAGATTATCTCGCATGAAGAGAGTGGTCTGCTGATCCCTCCCGGTGATGCCGATGCGCTGGCCGATAGCCTGAGGCGGCTATACGAGGATGAACCACTGAAGCAACAACTGGCCGAGAATGGGAAGCGCAATGCCGATGAAAAATTCGATGAGCGACTTCATTTTGATAAATTGAACACTATTTTTCTTGAAATGAACGGTGCTCATCAGCAGCGCTGTTCTCAGAAACTACCAGGAAACTGAATTGAAAACACTGATATTGATCCCCGCCCGTTTTGGTTCCAGCCGGTTGCCAGGAAAGCCTCTGCTGGATGAAACGGGGCAGCCACTCATACAGCATGTCTATGAGCAGGCGAGAAAATCAAAACTGGCGAGTGATGTCGTGGTGGCGACCGATGACCGCCGCATCGAAGCAGCCGTTCACGCCTTCGGAGGGCACTGTGTGATGACTTCTGCCCATCATGAAAGTGGATCGGACAGAATAGCGGAGGCGGTCACAACGCTGTCCGCTGAGTATGATGTTGTGGTCAATGTGCAGGGAGATGAGCCGGAGCTGGACCCTGCGGCGATAGACCTGGTGGCCAGGATTCAGCATGAAACTACACCGTTCATGAGTACGCTGGCGTGCCGTTTCCCAGCGGGTAGTGCGGTCGGTACGGGTACGCCACTGGATCCTGCATGTGTCAAAGTGGTATTAGGAAAAAAACTGGCGAACGCAGCTTCGGACATTGAAGCATACAGGGCCATTTATTTCTCACGAAGTCTGGTTCCACACCTGCGCTCAAACGGTGGAAAACCCATCCACAATGAAGCGTACCTTATGCATATTGGGCTCTATGCATACTCAAAAGAGTCGCTATTAGCATTTACAAAGCTTGAGAAATCGCATCTCGAATCAACCGAGCAGCTGGAGCAGCTTCGTGTGATAGAAAATTATCTTGGTATCCATGTTGGGATTATTGAGCATGCAGTACCAGGAGTTGATACCCCGGATGATTACCGAGCTTTTGTAAAACGCTGGAAGGGAAGTGTTTTATAGCGAGCTTTTCACGAGCAATAGCTCCTGTGGAATGGGTTTATTTTGTTGAGATCATTTATTAAAAGGAGAAAATCATGGGAAAGAAAAGATGTAATGTAATGGCCTGGTTTTTCACTGGTATGCTGGTGATCACCTCACCTCTTCAGGCCGCTGGCAACCACGCGCATGACCACGATGATAATGGTGGTGACCATCATGCGGCAGGCATGAAACACGATGATCACGGTTCAGGGCACGGGGATGACCACGGCCACAGCCACGGCTCAGCAAACAAAATGTTTCTGAAGGAGAAAAAGATCGACGGCTATAACGTTACCTTCCACATTATGAAAGCAAAGCCAGGAAAAGAGATGGGGGGCAGCCATGACTTTATGATCAAGGTTGAGAAAAATGGCAAGGCGCTAACTAATATTGTGATGAACACCAAAGTAGTACACCCTAACGGGCAATCTGAGACCAAAAAGGCGATGGTGATGGGTGACTGGCTGATGGCAGGTTATGATCTTGGTCATAAAGGCAAACACCAGATGATGATTCTGTTTAAGACCGCCGATGGCAAAAAACATAAAGGTGGTATCTACTACACAGGAAGCTAAGGACCCCCTGAACAAGCTCAGAATTTGTCATTGCAAGCGAAGCGTGACGGACTGGAAGTTCAAATCCTTTAGGGCGGCAATCTCGGCATTATAAGAATCACCAGGTTATATAAACTGATACGAAGTTTTGTGAACGGGTTGCCCTGACCGGCAACCCAGCCCTTTTTATTACGGATATTCCCCGCGGTGAATTTTCCAGCCTCCCTGGCTATGAAATAAGAGCTGATGAGATTGACAGGGGTGTTATGAATAGCGGGGCACTACCGACACAACCACATCTATCATCAAAGGATGACGTTAAATGAGAGCTCTCCATTTTCGAAAATCTCATACCCAGGCCAGATAATGGTGTGTAGCTTATCTGAATGAACTCATCATTACATAATTGTAATGAAGTTGTCACTCGCTAGTCAGGGGGTAGTTGTTACTCTTTGAATTGTGCTGCTTTCAGGCTGTTACCCATCGATGACGGGATCGCCTTAGTGGTTGATGGTACTCTTAATTTTTAATGTCATTTACAGCTTAGTGCTCATAGCCCTAACGACAGGAAAGACAAATTGAGTGATGTGGTTAATCAATCTAAAGGGCGCTATTT